>JAJBAV010000016.1 GCA_020532085.1 Candidatus Cloacimonadota bacterium
TCTGCCAAGTGATCAGAATCTGCCTGCAACGCGTCACCCACTACAACAAGTCACCATATAGAGCCGATCTGATCGAACCATGGCAAATGAAAATCAGGCTGGTATAAAAAAATGGGGGAATGCCAGATATCCGAGGATATAGCTGTTGACAGTGCGGGAAGCGCGTTATTGACAGGGTACTTTTTTCATAGCGCTTCAATTGGACCTTTCACGCTCACCGCCAATGAAAGCATCGAAATATTTGTCGCCAAGATAGATTCCTCCGGCAACTGGCTGTGGGCTGTCAGAGCAGGGGGGCCATATATAGACATGGGTTTGAGCATTACTTTGGATTGCTCAGGTAATAGCTGGATCACAGGATTTTTCTATTACAGCGCTGATTTTGGTCCCTATTCGATCACCTCCATAGGTGAGAGAAACCTCTTTATAGCCAAACTGGATTCAGGCGGCAACTGGCTTTGGGTCATTCGAGCAGGCGGTGAGTCCAGTGCCATATCCCTTGATTGTTTCGGAAACGCTTACTTGACCGGATATTTGGTGGGTAGCGCCGATTTCGGTCCTTACACACTCACTTCCACCGGGTCTCACGCAATCTTCGTCGCCAAACTGGATTCAGACGGCAACTGGCTGTGGGCTGTCCGTGATGGAGAAACATCCGGTGGCTATAGTCTCAGTATTTCGACTGATAGTATGGGCAACCCCCATCTGACCGGGTATTTCTTAGGCAGCAACGCTTTCGGCCCTATCACGCTCACGTCCAATGGAGGCCCTGATATTTTCGTCGCCAGCCTAGATAGTGCTGGGAACTGGCTTTGGGCGCAGAGTGCCGGCGGCATCAGCAATGACGTTGCCTATAGTATAGACATCGATAGCGCCGGCAACTCATATCTGACTGGTTGTTTCGCAGGAAGCGCAGCCTTCGGACCTTACACAATTACTTCCAGCGGTGATTGGGATGTATTTGATATCTTCGTCGCCAAACTCTCCTTTGGAACACCGGTAGAGGATGATTTCTCCAATCCCGCACCAAACCTTTTTCTATCGGCCAGTCCCAACCCCTTTGCTGCAACCACGGCAATAACCGTAACAGGAAGGGAGCCTGATAGTATCCACGAGAAAGTTGTCATCGACATTTATGATTTAAGAGGACGGAAAGTAAGGCACTTAACTCGGTCAAACTTTACCCAAGGCGATGTCATCGTTCTCTGGGACGGGCGGGACGAACAAGGAATCGCTTGTTCCACTGGTGTATACCTGGCCAGATTGGATCTGATCGGCAGAATTGCTACACTGAAACTAACTCTAACGAAATAGCGCTTAGGATTAAAGAAACACCACCAGTTTATGAACACCGGTCAGATCAAGACCGGCTCCCTTTCCCGCAGCGAACGCGTGGACAAATACAACCAACTCCTCCGGATCGAAGAGGAACTCGGTAAAGCAGCCCGGTTCCCGGGCAGATCCATCATCAAACAGCTCCCGGTCTAAACTGACTGCTGGTTTATAGAAATAGACCCTTAAGGCGGAAGAGCTTCCGCCTTTTTTTATTTCCCCAGTGTAATGTGTCACCGAAAACTTCAAATGTCCAAGTCCGATGGTTTCCAAGCCTAAAACACCAAGTGTTGCTGACTTTCTATCTTATTTCATTATAGATGGTTACGCCCAGAAACTTGGAACTTGCTTTGTTCCAGTAAATGTCCACGTAAATCAGTATAGTGACCGGATTTGAAGTTTTTGATGATAGAAAAGTCCATATCCAATAGGAGTGTCCAAGCCCAACACAGAACTGATTCACCTCCCATATCCCATTTATAGACAATGCGGTAGCGTCACTTGTCCAAGTGATAAGAATTTGAAGTTTTCAGTGACACATTACAGGGATGTCAAGGGTTTTCTTTTCGGCTCTCTTTCAAACTGAGTGGGTGGAGGGATCGGCTGGATACAGACTTTCCCTCTCCCGCTCCGTCATTCCGGGCGGTGAAGCTGGAGTCGAGCGACGCAGGAGCATCGACTCCCTTCCAGGGCATTACCCACACCGTCTGGATTCCGGATCTCCGGCGCTAAAGCACCTGCGTCCGGAATGACGTGGGTTTGGGGAAGGGTGGGGGGTGTTCTGCTGTAGTCGATGCTCGTACCTCGCTCGACTCCAGCGTGGCTTTTCCGGAATGACGCGTCGATACTTGTTGGGTTGAGGTTCTTCGGTCATTTTGTCACTCAACCCACTTGATTTGAAAGAGAGCCTGTTTTTCCCGCGCTTTCCCTCGTCCCATCACCTCTCTGTCTCTCTGCGCCTCTGTTTTTCAGCTTTCCGTTTGTGCCTCGACGCAGTATCGACGGCAGCAACAGCTCCTGAAGTCCAAGCTCGCGGGCTCGCTGGACTCCAGGCTGCGCCCAAAGCTTATGTTAATTTTTCCGCCGCAGTTTCAGCCACCATTCGAGGCGTTTGGCGATCTCTTTCTCGAAGCCGAATTCGCCGGGGGCATAGTAAGTCTTTTCCGGCATCTGGTCCGGGAAATACTTCTGGTAGGCGTAGTGGTTGGCGCTGGCGTGGTCGTAGCGGTAATCCTTGCCGTAATCGAGCTCTTTCATCAGCTGGGTGGGGGCGTTGCGGATGTGCAGCGGAACGCCGTAGTGGCTGGTTTTGCGGGCTTCTTCGGCGGCGGCTGAATAGGCGGTGTAGAGGGCGTTGCTTTTGGGCGCGGTGGCCAGGTAAACCACCAGCTGGGCGAGGGCATTGCTGGCTTCCGGCATGCCCAGGAACATCACGGTTTCCTTGGCGGCGATGGCCTGGAGGAGGGCTTGGGGATCGGCCAGGCCAACATCCTCGGAGGCGAAGCGGATGAGGCGGCGGACCAGATAGCGGGGGTCCTCGCCGGCTTCCAGCATCCGCGCCAGCCAGTAGAGCCCGGCCTGGGGATCGGAGCCGCGGAGGGATTTGTGGAGCGCGGAGATGAGGTTGTAGTGTTCCTCGCGGTCCTTGTCGTAAAACATGGTCTTCTTTTCGAGGATGGCGGCGAGTTCCTTGAGGTCGGGGTGGGGATCCTCTTTCAGCCAGGGCTCCAGCAGTTCCAGCTGGTTGAGGGCGCGGCGGGCGTCGCCTCCGCTCTGTTGGGCCAGCCAGCCGCGGACGGCCTCGTCATCCTCCAAACCCAGTTCCGCGAAGCCTTTGGCCAGGATGGCGGCGAGGTCTTCCTCGGAAAGCATCGAGAGCACGAACACGTGGCAGCGCGAGAGCAGGGCCGGGATCACCTCGAAGGAGGGATTTTCCGTGGTGGCGCCGATGAGGATCACCGCGCCGCTTTCCACATAGGGCAGAAAGGCGTCCTGCTGCGATTTGTTGAAGCGGTGGATCTCGTCGATGAAGATGATGGTGCGCTGGTTGTGGCGTTTATGGGCGTAGGCGGCATCCTTCATCACGGCCTTGACGTCGCCGATGCCGGAAAGGACGGCGCTGAACTGGACGAAGCGGTGGCCGGAACAGCGTTCGATGATGCGGGCGATGGTGGTTTTCCCGGTTCCGGGCGGGCCCCAGAGGATGAACGAGTGATATTCCCCGGAGGCGATCATCTGGCTCAGCAGGGAGTTTTTGGCCACCAGCTTGGCTTGGCCGCGAAGGTCTTCCAGGCTGGAGGGACGGAGCCGCTCGGCCAGGGGGGCGTCGCGCCGGTCCTGTTCCGGCTCAGCCAGGAAGTCGGTCTGATCGCCGTTCACAGGCAGTCCTTCAGAAATCCATGAAGCCGCCGAGCTCGCTGGGGTCGAACCATTCGAGCGCGCCCAGGATCCGCTGTTTCTCGGCCAAAAGCAGGGAGTGGTGTTTGTCCTCTTCGGCGGCGAGATCCAGCAGCAGCTGCTTGAGTTCCGGCTCGGAGGTCTGTTCGGCGAAGGCGAGATAGTGTCCGCCGGCCTTGGCCTCGCGTCCGATGGCGAACTGGAGCAGTTGGGCGGGATCACTGAGGTCAACTCCGCTGAGGTCCGGCTCTTTCAGCTGAAGCGGTTCCGGCTCCAGTCCGGGAAAATGAAAAGCCTGGCGCAGCTTGGCCTCGTGGTTTTCCTCGAGGACCCGCAGTTCGGTGAAGAGGGCGGCGTTGGCAGGCTGGGAAAAGCTTTTGGCCAGGGCGGCGTAGAGCCTCTGGGAGCGGATCTCCTGGGCCAGGGCGATAAGGTACAGTTCTTTCTTGTCCATGATGGTTCCTTCAGGTGGTTTGGCGGATGAGTTCGATGGGTTTGATCTTTTTAAGCCTGAGCAAAGGCAGGATCACGCTGATGAGGGTGATGAAATAGGAAACGAGCACCACGGTGAGATAATCCGAAAAGGAGAAGATCACCGGGAGGGGCAGCGGGCCGGCGTCACCCATCCCCATGGAGAGCAGGCCGAAGCGCTTCTGCACCAGGAGCAGGGCGGTGGAGATGATCAGGCCCAGGATGATCCCGAGGGTGGCCAGGATCAGCGATTGATACAAAAAGAGTTCGCGCAGGTCCGTTTCGCGGTAGCCGAAAGCCTTGAGCAGGCCCAGCTCTCGCTTCTTCTGGGCAATGGTCTTGAGCATGGAGCCGGTGAGGTTGAAACTGGCGATCACATACATGAAGAGCATGATCACGAACATGAGGAATTTCTCGAAACGGAGGGCGCTGTAAAGGCTGGCGTCGTAGGCGCTCCAATCCTCCACCTGCCAGCCTTTGAAGAGGCTCCGGATCCGGCGGGTGTGGCGCTGGGGCGAGCTGGCGTTGGGGCTTTTCACCTCCACGTAGTCCACCTCGTCCGTGTAGCCGCGGAAAAAGGCGGCGGTGGACAGCGGGACATAGCTGAAAGTGGAGTTGTATTCGGGCATGCCGGCGTTGAAAATGGCGGCCACGCGAACGGGGCGGACCTTGGGCAGCATGCCGAAGGCCGTGGGAACGTCAAAAACGGGGGACAGCAACTGGAGTTCGTCGCCCACGCGGGCGTTGATCTCGGCGGCGAGGCCATAGCCCAGGGCGATGCCGTTGACCGCGAAATCCGGGCCGTCGATCCCGCCGGAGAGGATGCCCTGCACCTCGGAGCCTGTGGCGGACAGCCGGGACTGCAAGGCGGCGCTGATCCCGGCATGAAGCTGGGGATCGATCCCGAAACAGAGGGTGGACCAGATGCGGTCGCCCTGTTTGAGGATGAGCTCGCTGCGGATCACCGGGGCCGCCTGGTAGCCCAGGGCGCGAAGGCTGTCCACCAAAGGGCGGGGATGGGGAACCGCCGCGCCGCCGGGAGCGCTGAGCTTGATCTCGCTGAGGGTGCCGGTGATGCGCTGGCGCACATCCTCCCGGAGCCCGTTCATCACGCTGCCAACGCAGATCAGGGCCGTGACGCCGAGGGTGATCCCGGCGATCGTGAGCCAGTGCGAGCGGTTGATGAAGCCATGACCCTGGCCGCGCAGGTATTTCAGCGCCAGCCACAGCTTGCTGCGGTTCATATCCATGCGGGCGAGGATATTGGAGGCGGCACATTGGTCAAGTGATTTTCCTCCCGGGGCAGGCCGGGCGCGAAAAAAGCCGGCTCTGGGCCGGCTGAATGGCTGTGGTTTCGGGTGGCGGGTTATTTGTTCAGGCTGATGGCCGGCTCCGCGTTCTTGCGGGTTACCTTGCCTTCGGGGCTGATCAGCAGTTCGCTGTCCGGAAAATCGAGGCCGGTGAGGGTGATGACCTCGCTGAGGGCGGCCTTGCTCTCATCGGGCACGGGACCGCCTTTGCCGGGCTGTTTCACGGAGATGATCTCGCCCTCGACGAACTCGCCGTCGCTCTTCAGGTTCAGCTTCACGACGGGGGCGATGCCCAGCTTGCCGGAGAGGTTGAAACGGCCGTAGGTGGCGAAATTGCCCAGGCTGTAGGCGATGAAGCGGCCCTTGTAAAGATCGATGGCGCGGGTGACGTGGGGACCGTGGCCGAACACCACATCCGCTCCGGCATCGATCGCCACGCGGGCGAATTCGTGGGGATTGCCGCGGTTTTCATTCAGATAAAATTCCGTCTTGCCGGTCACGCGGGTCTTGTCCGCGCCTTCGGCCCCGCCGTGGAAAGAGACGATCACGATGTCGCATTTTTCGTCCAGTTCCCTGATCGTTTTGGTCACGGTGGCATAGTCGTTGATCTGCATGGTGCCGGTGTTGGGGGCAAAGGCGGCAAAGCCGTAGCGGACGCCGTCCCGTTCGAAGGTCCTGGAGGGATATTCTTTGCGGCCGGCGAAGCTGATGCCCAGGGAATCCAGCTTCATCACGGTGTTGCGCAGTCCGATATAGCCAAAATCGCCGCTGTGGTTGTTCGCCAGGCTCACCACGTCGATCCCGGCGTCCTTCAGGTAGTGGGCATAGTGGTCCGGGCTCTTGAAGGCGAAGCAGGTGGAGGGGTTGGAACATTGCTTCGGCGTGCCTTTGCCTGTGAGGATCACCCCCTCGAGGTTGGCGAAGGTGAGGTCCGCGCCCTGCAGGATGTCTTTCACGGGCGCCAGCAGGTCCTTGCCGTCGTTGGGCGGCAAATACTGGGCCGAGGGGTAGTTCGTGCCCAGCATGATGTCGCCCACGCCGATCACGGTGATGTTGCGGGCGGGAGGCACATGGCTGGGATATTTGGCTTCCAGCTGGGGCATGCGGCCCGCGTAGAGGAAGCGCCGGACGTAGCTGGGGCTGGAATAATATTCGTCGATCACCACGCCGCGGGAGGAGCTGTGGATCATCTTCAGCGTCTTGCCGGTGTTTTCCACCACCATGGCCACGTGGCCGATCACGTTGGAATTTCCCTTGGTGCCGCGGAAGAACATCAGGTCGCCGGGGCGGGCGTCGGAAAGCGGGATCCGCCGGCTGCTGGCGCCCTGGTCCCTGGAGGTGCGGGGGATGCGGACATCGTGCAGCGAGAAGATCCACTGCACAAAACCGCTGCAGTCCATGATGGCGCCCTGGGGATTGCGAAACTGGTAGGGGCGGCCGAGATGGAGGCGGCTGGTTTCCACCATGCTGCGGGTGATCTCGGCGTAACTTTTGTCGCGGGTGCTGATCGTGGCTCCCGCGGGTTGAACGGCTTCGGCCATCATCACCACTGCCAGCAGCAGGAAGCGGCCGGGTTTGAGCATCCGGATCACTGCCCGGATGGACACTTTGGCTCTATCTATCGGCATAAATTCTCCATTTTTGCATGCGTCCCCGGCGCATATTCAGAAGCACGTTCGGGTGGGGACACTCAAGCACTGTATTTACAATTGTTTGCAACTCGGAAGACCATCATGGTTGCAAGGGGGAGAATGTCAAGCTAAAATCTGCCCGGGAAGACAGAAAACATCGCTATCTATATGCAGATAAGATGTTTGCTGCTCTGATCAGCCGGCTTATTTCAGCCCGGTTTTGTGCTTCAGCAGGGCGAAGGCCGTGCCAGTAAAGGCCAGGGCCAGCAGCAGGATCACCGCGAAGTCCGCGCCGATGTTGCCCAGGTTGAAGCCCAGAACGCTGTCGGCCACCTGGGTGCCGTCCAGCAGCAGGGTGAGTTCGTAGGCCCAGCGGCTGAGGACGGGCGCGGCCAGCAGCTGTCCGAAAGCGCCGAGGTCCTTGAAATAGACGATCAGGCCGCCCAGCACGATCTGGGGGATGAGGGTGATGGGCACGATGGCCATGGCGGCCTCACCGGTTTTGGCCAGGGCGGAGATGGCCAATCCCATCAGCATGGCGGTGAAGGAGGTGAGCAGCAGCACCAGAAAGAGGGGAAAAAAGCCGATCCCCAGCACGCCGGAGCCGGCGAAGGAGATCTGGGCGAAGAGGGCCAGGATCAGGCACTGCACGGCGCAGAGGAGCCCCAGCACGGTCACCTTGGAGCCCAGATAGGCGCCCAGGCTTAGCGCGGCCTTGTGTTCGCGCTGGAAGATGGTCTGTTCGCAAACTATCTCGCGGGCGGAATTGGAGCAGCCCAGCCAGATGGCGGCGATGAGCGCCATGAACAGCATGGCGGGCAGATACTGACGGGTTTGGTTCTGGCCGAAAACCAGCAGCAGAAAGAGCCCGATGATGGGCGCCTGGAGCAGCAGGATGAGGGTGCTCATGGTGTCGCGGGCCTTGATGCGGAAGGCCCGGCTCACCAAAACCAGGTATTGTTGCCAGGGATCCACGGCGAAGCGGGACCTCTGGACCACGTGTTCCGAGGGGATCTTGTCCATCCCGTTGGCCACCATGTCGCGGAAATGGGGGCTGCGCAGGTAATCCTGCTGCAGATCGCGGCTGCCGCGGCGTTCCAACACCTCGAAGATCTGCTCCGGGTCCTGCACCTTGAAATAGGCCGCCGCCTCGTCCGCCTTGCCGTAATAGGCCAGCCTGCCGCCTTCGCCGATCACGATCACGTGGGTGAAGATGCTGAAGTTCAGGCGGTCGATCTTGTGGGTGGTGAGCACCACGATGTGGCCGCGGTCGGCGATGCCTTTCAGCAGGGTCATCACCTCGCGGTCGGTGCGGGGGTCGAGGCCGCTGGTGGGTTCGTCCAAAAAGTAGAGCAGCGGCTCGGTGACCAGTTCCTGGGCCATGTTCACCCGTTTGCGCTGGCCGCCGCTGATGCCCCGGCGTTCCGCGGAGCCGATCAGCACGTGGCGGCTCGGCTGGAGGTTCAGGTCCTTGATGATGCGCTCGATCTGGGCTGCGCGCTCCTCCTCGGAAAGGCTGTTGCCCAGGCGCAGCTGGCTGGTGTAGCGCAGCGATTCCTCCACCGTGAGTTCGCGGTGGATGATGTCGTCCTGGGGCACATAGCCGATCTGGCCTTTGAGGGCCTCGGGATTTTTGTGCACGGAAAGGTTGTTCAGGCGCACCACGCCGCGGGTGGGCTGGTAATAGCCGTTGAGCATCAGCATCAGGGTGGTTTTGCCGCAGCCGGAGGGGCCCACCAGGCCGATGAACTGGCCGGGTTCGAAGCAGAGGGAGATGTCGTCGATGAGCGTTTTTTCCGGCACGCTGTAGCTGAGGTTCTGGGCCACGAAGCGGAGTTTCTGGGTCCAGAGCTGCTGTGGTTTGGCTTTTACTATCTCTTCCAGCCGCAGCGGGATGCCGGCGATCACGATGGTGTCGGTGGCGGAAACGGGGGTGGAGCTGATCCGCCTGCCGTTCACGAAGGTGCCGTTCTGGCTGCCGCTGTCCTCCAGCACCCAGTTGCCGCCGCTTTGGAACAGGCGGGCGTGGTTGCGCGAGACCCGGATGTTGTCCAGGATGATGTCGCAGCTGGGCGCCCGGCCGATCACATAGGAGCTTTTGGCCTGGGCGGGCGTGTCCGACGGGCGTTTGCCGCAGAAGGGGCAAAAGACCGAGTCGGAATCGATCTGCCTATGGCAGCTGGGACAGAGCATCGGTGGCGAGCTTGATGGTTTGGCCCATCAGGTCCAGAATATTCATGTCCTTGTTCACGCGAACGGTTCTGCTCAGGCCCCAGCGGGTGGCGGTCACGGTGGACTGCACCCGGATGCTCAGCAAGCTCTTCAGCTGGAGGTTGGCAATGTCCCCCGCCTTGATCTTCAGGGGAATGTTGGTGGATTGGCGGGCTTTAACGAATTGGGGTTCATCACTGTGGAGGATGAGGGGGATGTCGTTATCCCTGTCGATGAAGCGGATCTCGAAGGGTTCCACATGGTAGCCCACCCAGGCGTTGTTCTTCACTTCCAGGGAGGGGTTGGGGAATATGTGGGGCGTCACTTCCGGCTCGAAATCCCAGGTGCTTGCCCAGGCCAGCCAGCCCAGTAAGAGCACCAGCAGGATCAGCGGGATGTGCCACCAGCGGAAGCTGAAATAGAAACGGGGATTTTCCATAATGTTCAAAACCTTTGGCGGATCCGGGGCTACATCTTTTCGATGCGCTCGATCCGCTTTTGCGCGGTGGGATGGGTGGAGATGAAATCGTTCACGGCCTGGATGCCGGGGTCCTCGGCGCTGGGCTCATACCTTTGCAGCTTGCGGAAAAAGGAGATGGCGCCCTGCTTGGACCAGCCGGCGGCGGTCATCAGTTCCACCCCGCGTTTGTCGGCGGCATACTCCATTTCCTGGGAAAAGGGGTGTTTGTAGATGGAATAAGCCACGCCCACCACCTCGCCCAAAAGGGGGTCGATCTGGCTGGCCCGCACGGCGTGCTGGATGCTTTGCACGCAGTGTTTGAGGTCGTTGTGGGCGATCTCGTGGGCGATCACGAAGGCCAGCTCGGCCTCGCTGTCCAGGCCGCTGAGCAGGCCCCGGTTGAGAAAGGTTTTGCCCCCGGCCACGGCGAAGGCGTTGAACTCGTTGTCGGCCGTTACCGTGCATTCCCAGGCCAGGTCCTGGCGGGAAGAGTGGGCTTTGATCTTTTTGAAGATGGACTGCGCGTTGAATTTGCCGCTGCCGGAGGTTCCCAGGTCTGCCAGGATCCGGCTTTGCAGTTCGGCGCCCACCTGGTTTTCCTCCTCGGTGCTCAGGGCGGTGATGTTCAGCAGGCCCTGGTCCACGCCGCCCAAGAGCCCTTGCAGGCTGGCCAGGATGTCATCCGGCCCGGTTTCCCCGCTGGGAAGGTCACTGTCGCCGGAAGGCGGATCGCCCTGGCTGAAGAGGTTTCCCCCGCCCAAAATGTTCACCGCGCTCTTGCTGCAGACCCATTTGCCGTTCCGCTTCTCAAACTCCAGGCGCCAGGGGATCTCCTGCGGCGCGAAGCCCAGCGGCTTTTTGTTGAGCTTCACCACGCAGTTCATCACGTATCTGCTCTTGTTGTCCTCGTAGCCTTCGTCCTGGATCACAAATTCCTCGATCTCATAGTCCGCGCCCAGCATGTTCTGGATCTGGGCCTCGATCTTGTCGCGCTCCTGGCGGGCCAGCTGGTTGATGGCGTTCTTGTCGCAGGCCGCCAGCAGCAAAAGCAGCAGCAACGCGACAAGGAGTAACATCCGGTGTTTCATCATCAATGTCCTCTCGGGCTTGGTTTGGTCTCTTTTTTGGGTAAAGGCGGAGTTCCTTTGGCTGGGTTGGGGATGTCTTTGCCGGGTTTTCCGGCCTCTGGAGTGATGGTGCCCCCAGGCGGGGTCACACCATCTGTGTCCACGGCCTTCAGGCTGTCCCGCCCGGTCCTGGTTGTATCGCGGGTGATGATCGCGATGCTGTCGTTCACAGCGGCCGTGGCGGTTTCCTTTTGCTGTTTTTCCTCGCGCCCCAGCCTCAGGAAGTTGATCCCGCCGCCGAGCAGCAGTCCCAGTGCCAGCACCGCCAGCCCCAGCGTGAGCAGGTTGATGCCCCCGGGTGGAGGCGTGGGCTTGTAGGCCTTTCCCTGCGCCACTTTGAGCACCTGGATGGTGATGTTGTCCTTGCCGCCCCGGCGTTTGGCCTCGTCCACCATGGCCCGGCAGGCCTGGGGTGGTTCCTGGGCCAGAAAGCGGTTCACCTCGGGGAGGGGAAAGTAGTCCGAAAGGCCGTCGGAGCAGAGCATGAACACATCGCCGCGGAAGAGGGGAAAGGGTCCAGCTGCTTCGGAGGCGTGGGGTTCCGCGCCCAGGGAGCGCAGGATGATGTTCTTTTTGGGATGGTCGTTGGCGTCTTCGGCTTTGATGAGGCCCTGGTCCACCATCCCCTGCACCCAGGAATGGTCTTTGGAAAGCTGTTCGGTGTTGCCTCCGCGCCTTCGGTAGATGCGGCTGTCGCCGATCCAGGCGATCCAGTATTGCTCGTCCTTGATCAGCAGTGCCACCGCCGTGGTGCCCATTTCCGCCAGTTCGGGGTTTTCCGAGGCGTGGTGGGCGATGTTTTGCTGGGCCAGGCTGAAGGAGCGGTGCAGCTCGTTGATCTCGTTGTATTCGGCGCCGAGGCTTTGGAAATGCGCGGAGATGGTTTCCACGGCCACTTGGGAGGCCACTTCGCCGCCGCTGTAGCCGCCCATCCCGTCGCAAACCAGGATCAGCTCGCCGAAGCTGCCGCTGTATTTGCCGTAATAGTCCTGATTGCTTTCACGCACCATCCCCACGTCGGTGAGGTTGCTGATCACGAACCTGTCCGCGGTGTGTCTGCTCATCGGGGGCCTCAGTAAAGGCGAAACACGCCTTCGTTCGAACCCAGCTTGAAGGTGCTGCCCTGTTCGACGCGGCTGAGGGTAACCTTCTGGCCGTTCACAAACACGCCGTTGAGCGAGCCGAGGTCTTCGATGTAGAACTGGCCGTCGCTCCAGTAGATGCGGGCGTGGCGTGAGGAGACGGTGGAATCGTTGAGCACGATGCTGTTGCCCTGCGCCCGCCCCAAAGTAGCGCCCTCGGCCCCGATGTTGAAGATCTGGCCTTGCTCGCTGCCCATCAGCACTTCCAGGCTGAGGCCCTTGCCGCTGCCGCCGCGGAATTCGCCGGTGCCCGTGCCGGGATTGAGGATCACGGTGTGCTCACGGGAGCGGGGACCCTGGTCCTGCACGCGGGTTTCGGATTCGCGCCGGGTTTGTTCCTGCAGCTGGCGCTGTTCTTCTTCCAGGCGGCGCTGTTCCTCTTGGTAGCGGGCCTGCTGTTCCTGGCGCAGGCGCTCTTCCTCTTCCTGTTGGCGGCGCTGTTCCGCCAGGCGTTTCTTCTTTTTGGCCTTCAGCCAGAAGAACACCCCGGCCCCCGCGGCCAGCAGCGCGGCGATGATGCCGATGATCCAGCCCGGGGAAAGTTGGCCGCCCCCGCCTTCCGGGTCGATCTCATCCGGGCCGCTGATGGCTTCCCGGTTGGCCGGCACCCGCACCTTCACGGGGTCCGGAAATTCCGCTTTGAAAGCGCCTTGGGCGAGGGTGATGCTCAGGTCTTTTTCCAGGCCGTCGCCGGCCAGCCCGAACACAGGATAGCTGAGGATATAGGAGCCCAGGATCTGGCGGCTCACCTTGCCGAAATGCTCGCTCAGGCTCTGGGCGTCCGGCGCGTCGTAATAGCTGCCTCCGGTTTGCTGGGAAACGCGGTCCAAAACTTGCAGATATTGCCTGTCCTGCGTGGTGTAGCCCGCCGCGAAGATGGGGATTTGCTTGGCGCGGGCTTTGGCTATCACCCCGTCCAGGGTGAAGGCGGTGGCGGGATTGTCTTCCTTGCCGTCGGAAAAGAGGATCATGAAGCGGCCCTCATTCTTGGCGGCGGGCCCGCTCAGGCGGTCCAAACCCTTGTCGATGCTGTAATACAGCGAGGTGTCGCCGGGCAGGATCTTCAGGTTGGCGATGCTCTCGCGCAGAAACTCCGTGTCCGTGCTGAAATCGCAGATCAGTTCGGTCTGTTCGGCAAAGGCCAGGATGGCGATCTCGTCGTTGTCGCGCTTTTCGCCGATGAAGCTCAGCAGGGCGTCTTTCACGCTGGCCAGAGGCTTGCCCTTCATGGAGCCGGAAACGTCCACGCACACGAGGATGGAGAGGCCCTGCTTGGAATTTTCAAAGGTGGTCACGTTCAGCAGGGTGTCCACCGCCGCGCCGCCCAGGGAGATGCGGAAGTTCCCGGCGTTCAGGTTTTTGAGCGGTTCGCTGGCGTTGTCCAGGGCCAGCACGGAGCTGTGCACCATTTGGGGAAAGTTGTCGGTGTTGGTCTTCAGGTGGTTGAGGCTGATGTTCTGCGCCCAGAGCGGCGTGCAGAGCAAAAGCAGGATCAGCGTTCTGCGCATCGTGCACCTCACACGGTCTTCAGTTTCAGGTCGATGGTGGCGATCCGGATGATGTCGTTTTCGTTCAGATACACCTTGTCTTCGATCATTTCCCCGTTCACGAAGGTCCCGTTCGAGGAAAGGTTGTCCTCGATGATGAATTTGCCGTTGCGGCTCAGCAGGATGGCGTGCTCGGCCGAAACGCCGGGAAGCTTCAGCTGGATGTCGCAGCCCGGGGCGCTGCCGATCACGTGGCGGCCCTGATAGACCTTGAAATCCAGGCCGTTGGCATCCACATCGAAGGTCACCAGCCAGCCGGTGAGCATCCGGTTCACCTGCGGACGCGGTTTTCCGTCCGTGGCGGGAGCGGCGCCGGGAACGGCTTCCGGCCTGCCCAGGATCACGGTTTTGTCGTTGAGCGGGGCTCCCGGTCCGGAACCGCTTGGCCCCAGCTTCGGTTTGGCGGTGTCCAGCCTGGTTTTGTCGGCTTCATCGCCCATCCTGGCGGTGGGTGCTTGGCCCAGATTCGCCGTGCGGGGCGGAGGGCAATGCGGGCAGGAAGGCAGGCTGGCATCGTAATCGTGGCCGTTCGGGCAGGTGCGCAGGTTGCTGCGCAGCGCTTTGCCGCAGGATTTGCAGAAAGTGGCGTGGTCGGGATTGGTGGCGTTGCACGCGGGGCATTTCATGATACTCTCCATATCTGTTTATTAGCTTCAGTGGGCTTGGAATCTGGCCGGGGGATGGAATATCCCCGCGGATAGAAGCGGAGGGAAAGGGGCGGACCCCCACCGCCACAGGACGCTGGCGCGCCCGCTGGCGGCTGGCCAAAAATACCTTCAGGCAGATATCGCATCGAACCTCCATCACCCTTTCTCATGATGATTCCAGGGGCGCGGCCGCTCAAGGCCGCGTTCGAAAACTAACGCCCGAAAACCAATAAGTTGTCAAGCGAAACTTCACTCCGCTGGAGTCGAGCGAGATACGAGCATCGACTACAGCAGAACCGGGGCATTCACATTTCATACGGATTTACGGATTGAACGGATTTACGGATTTTAACATCACCACCCCGCTGGCGTCGAGCGACGCAGGAGCATCGACTACAGCAGAACATCCCTCTCCCCGCCTCAAACGCACGTCATTCCGGACGCAGGTGCTTCAGCGCCGGAGATCCGTCGGGGTCCTCGCCGGACAACTTGTTGGCCGGTGGGGTGAATCGAATCCAGACCTGGCGGGAATAGCCCATCCCAGTCTCAGGCCAATGCGGGGTCGATCCAGACGTAGTCTGCATCGACACCCTCCCAGGGCATTACCCACACCGTCTGGATTCCGGGCCCGACTGCGTCGTCCCGGAATGACGAAGCGGCTGAAGGCGTAGCGCAGCATGCCAATGCTGCGTTTGGTCTTTACGCAGGATCGGAATCCTGCGCTACGGGGCTTTACGCGGGATCGGAATGACACGCTCGCGGCCAGATGTCTATCTGACCCTGGCGAGGCGCAAGGTTGTGGCGCACCCTTCTGTTTTCAGGCTGCAGAGGTAGATGCCGGGGGAAACGGCGCGGCCGGAGTGGTCCAGGCCGTCCCAGACGATCTCGTGACGGCCCTTGTCGAGGCGGGAATCCAGCAGGGCGCGGACCTTTTGACCGCGGAGGTTGTAAACAACGAGTTCCGTTGGGCCGGCGGCTTTCAGTTCCAGGCAGATCACGGCGCTGGCGGCGAAGGGATTGGGCCAGGCGCGCAGCGTGGGATCCGGGCTGGGGAAAACCAGGTCTTCGGTTGCAGAGCCCGGCGTTTGCAGCTCCAGTTCGATGGCGGCCGCGCCCAATACGCCGCGGGCGAGGGCGTCGGTCCAGGGCCGGCCGGGTTCGGTGGTCCAGCTGTGGCCGCAGGCGCCGTTCACGTCGAAGCGCAGGTTTTGGTATTCAAAGAGGTTTAGCACCACGGCCACGTGCCCGGAGACGGGGGTGAGGCTGTTCACGGTGTGTTCGAACCTGCCGTTCATGGGGCTGGTGACGTTGCCGATGTCGAGCAGGATCTCATCCGAGATGGCGCCGCTGGCAAAGCGGTGGATCTTCGCGTTCACCAGTCCCGGCTGGGCCGGAAGGCCCCAGGGATCGGCCACCGCGTCGAAAGCCAGTTTTTTCACCAGATATTCCTGGGGGCCCAGATCCAGTTCCAGCGCTATCTGGATGGGCACAGCGCCGCGGCCGTATTCGTCCCAGGCCGGAGCATCGCTCAGCCAGCCAAACCAGGTGGGCTGCAGCGGATCGACCACCCGCACCCGGGCCAGGGCGCTGGTTTCGAGGCTGGCGGCGTTGACGGCGCGGACCTCGAGGATGTGCGCCCCCGGAGTGAGCCAGCCGTTCGGGATGTTCGCCGTCCAGGGTTCGGCGTAGGCGGTTCCCACGATCAGGTCGTCGAGGCGGAATTCCACCAGGCTCAGGCTCGAGCCCAGGGCGTCGATGTCCGCGGAGACCTGGGTCATGGCGGCGGTAAGGATGGCGCCGTCGGCGGGAACCAGATCCGAGATCAGGGGCGGGTAGGCCGCGGCGGGGGTGGAAAGCGTGAAAGTGATGGTATCATGGGCTTCCGAGACGCTGTGGATATTCACCGGGGCGGGGTTGCCGTAGCTGAGGAAGCAGAAGGGATCAGTGTATTGGTTGAAGGCGGTGCGGCCGTCCTGGGCGCTGAAAGTGGCGTCGAAGACAGAGCCGTTGGCGGTTTGGGAGCCTCCCGGGCGGTAAACGTAAACCTCATCCGGCGGGCCGTCCGCGTTGCCATCCATAGTGGAATTGACGCGGTAGATCAGCAATCCGCTTCCGGGCAGGTTTTCCTCGAAGATGTCGGCGCCGCGTTTGCGGTATTCGAAAACGAGGGATTCGGTGGAGTTCAGTTCATAGCGGAAAACGTTGTTGACCGGCGAAGTGACGGGGTTGAGGGTGAAAGTTCCGGGTCCGATGGCGGGAAGGGTGGGCAGCCAGCCGCCGTAGCGGTATTTCATGTGCATGCCCATGTGGCCGGCGCCGCTTTCCATGATGTCCCAGCAGCCGGCGGGGGTGATGCCGTCAAAATCGTAGTGGTAGAGGTCCGGAGCGCCCACGCTGTGGAACATTTCGTGGCAGAGGGTGCGCACGCTGTTCTGGTTTTCCGGCTGGAAAGTGAAATCCCAGACCATTTTGCCGTTGATGTAAACGTCCTGGGTGTAAAGGGCCCAGCGATGCGCCCAGAGCAGGTCGGCCCAGGCGGAGTGGGGGCCGCGGATGATGAAGCAGACGTTGTCCACATAGCCGTCACTGTCGGCGTCGATGTTCAAAGTGGAGGGCACCTGGGCGGCGATGAAGTTCAGAGCGTCGGCCAGCAGCTGATGTTCGCGGTCGGTGCGCTGGAAATCGCGGTAGCCGGTGGGATTGGTGACGGAATTGTAGGGCAGAAAGTAGGCCCGGGGATGGCTGTCGGTGTAGGAAAGATTCAGGTTTGGAGCGCAGTCCGGGAAGTGGTGGGAAACGTAATCCAGCTGGTCGTAGCTCACCTGGTGAAAGTAGTTGCGCAGGGAATATTGGTCGTCGCCCACAGCGTTGAATTTGGCGTCGTAAACCGAGCGGGGATCGCTGAATTCCGTTTGGTCGCTGAATTTGATGTAAACCACCAGGTTGTTAACGGTGCCGGTGTTCGGCCCTTTGGAGCCGGAGCGGGGGTGGGAATTCATGAACTGCACTTTCTGGCGGTAACGCGCGGGAGAGATGTTTATCCCGGGTTCGAGGCCCAGGGCGCGCGGATCCGCGGAACCCACCCGGTGGGCGGAAGGGACGGGCTCGCCGCCGGAGCGGATGGCGTAATAATGCCAGCCATCGGAGGGACTCTGGATGACGGTGAAGCCGTCCGCGTCGTGCAGGCGGTTCGCGTATTCGTCTCCGGAAGCCAGCAACTTGAGCACGGAGCCATCCGGCTGCGCCACCTCGGTGGGCAGATCGGAAAAGTTGGCCGCGCTCAGCAGCAGCGGCACCGCAAACAGGATCAGGAACAGAGATCTTTTCATCTTTCCTCCACTGGAGAGGCATGCAATTTGGATTCCGAATCCTGTAAAGATAAATTTGGCGTTGACAAATATGGGGCCGGAGGCCAGACTGTCTCCAAGCTGAAAATAAAACCAAAGGAGGTGCGGATGAAGAAGCTGACCTTGCTGCTGGCGCTGGCGCTGGGGGCGGCCCTGGCCTTCGCGGGCTCGGCGCACGTGCTGGAAAGCGGCACGCCGGACCTGAAGGTGTGGGTCTGCGCCTACAAAAGCCAGGCCGACCTCTGCGTCTGGGTGGCCGAGTACCGTTCCCAGGCGAAGGACAAGGACGGGATCTGGTATTTTGAGAAATACAAGAGCAACGCGCATTTCACGCTGAAGATAGTGAAGTACCGCTCTCAGGCGGATCTGCTGGTCTATTACGTGCCCTACCGCTCCCAGGCCGGCTGGCGCAGATCCCATCCCTGGACGGGGCGGCTGCGTTAGGACGGGATCGCCCTCTGGAAAAGGTATTGGCCTTGTGGCCGGAGAGAGCCCGGCAAAATTTGATTGACAAAAATCCGCCGCTTTTTGGGATGGCATTCCTGACACGGGTGATTAGCTCAGCTTGGTTAGAGCGCTACGTTGACATCGTAGAGGTCACTGGTTCGAGTCCAGTATCACCCACCACCTCCTGACCGGGGTGATTAGCTCAGCTGGTTAGAGCGCTACGTTCACATCGTAGAGGTCACTGGTTCGAATCCAGTATCACCCACCACTTTTTCCCCGCCCCTTCCCGATCCGCGTTTGTTTGCCCCAGGTGAAAGTTTTTTCCAAAGTATTCCAGCGTTGACATTTGTCCCCAAATGGCGGCGTGCTCCCTGCATGGCGGCCGCAGGCACGCAATATCAGGCCTCACAGAAAAAAGGATTGACAATATCCCCCCGTTTACGCGGGATGCAATCCAATGAAAAAAAATAGCTCAATACGGCATAGGAGACAACGTATGAAGTTGTACATACGGCTCTTCATCCTGGCTTTGCTAACCGGCTTGCTGGCCTTCGGGTGCGGCGGACCGGACGCGCAGGACCAGGCAAAACTGAAGCAACTGGTGGTGGCTAACCTTCAGGTGAAAGACATCCCCAACGACGGCGGTGACGGCCTGATGCTAAGCTGGAAGCCCCTGCACAAGGACAAGCGGGTGCAGGAATACCGCATCTACCGGGGTGTGCATCCGGACACCCTGTTCTTCCTGACCTCGGTGCAGGTGAACGTGAAGACCGGCGTGGCCACCGACGAAATGCTCTATTACGACAGCGGCTACATCAGCCTGGTAAGCCTGGATTCGCCCGCCCGGCTGAAAAACGAAAAAGGGGCACCCGGCAGCAACCTCTACCGGGGCGTTCCGCGGGACACCGAACTGGTGGCCCGGCTGAGCGAAAGCTTTGGCCTGCTCTCCCAGATCGAAGACGGCGACTACTATTACAAGACCGTCAAGGCCAGATCGGCCGACCCGGAAGACGAGAGCATCTATGCCGGCTTGAGATTCAACCAACAGACCATCCTGGCTTCGCTGATGAGCGCCCAACCCGGGCAGAAGCCGGTTGATTATTACTATACAGTGGTGCCCGTGAACGAACGCAACCAGTATCTGGGCATCGCCAAACCCGTGGCCGGATCTCCGGTGGACGACGCTCCGGAAGCCTCACCCGGGCTGTTCGCGGCCGCGGTGGAAGACAGCCGCACCCTGCAATTTGAGTGGCAATATCCCCTGAACCACGACGACCTGGCCTCCTACACCATCCACATGGTGCCTGCCATGCCGGATTCCCTCTGGAACCAGATGAGCCCTCAGCAGCAGGAAGCCCTGGCCGGAGCGGCGGTGAAGATCGCCGAAGGCGGGGTTGGCAGCGGTTCGCTGAAGAACAACTGCGTGATCACCGAGGCGGATCTGAGCCAGGCAGCGCCCGGCCTGAGCTGGGAACTGGCCAGCCGGAGCAGCTACAGCATCCGCTTCACGGATTACGGCATGAACCAGTCTCCGCTGAGCCTGCCGGCAACGCCCCAAAACGTTGTGAGCGGCGCTCTGCCGCAGATCGCCAAATTCCGGGTGGAAGACAAACCCATGGACAAAGGCGACCGCATCAGCGTGACCTGGCAGGATCCCGTGGTTTCGCTCACCAAAACGTCGTCGCTCCGCAAGGACGGCACCAAGCTGAAAGTGAACTACCAGGTGAATAAGACCGACCATCAGAACATCAGCAACATCCATTTCGAGTTCTTTGAGCCGGGCAAAACCACCCCCTTTGCCAAAGTCAACGAATTTCACCAGGACAACATCATCTATGTGAACATTCCCAAACAATACTCGCTGAAGGGCGGCGGGGAGGTCCCGGACGACAGCCTGAAGGTGAAGATAACCATGGCTGTGAAGCCCTACAAGATCAATCCCCAAAACGGCCGCATCACCTACGGAAAGAAAAAACTGCTTCCAGACTATGAGATGGTGCAGTACATCAAGCCGGACCCCGCCATGATGGCCTACATGCCCACGCGGGGACTGTATCTGAACGGGGTGGACGTTTCCCAGGTGCAAAACATAGTTTACCGTAAAAGCTACCGGGGCTCGTCTTACACCCTGGTGAAAAGCAGCACCTCCTATGAAAACAACCTGGACGTGACCATCGGCTACCTGACCACGGTGAGCAAGCAGGTATCCGGATTCAACTTTGTGAAGGGCGATTCGCTCTACACCTACATGGGCGGGAAACGCTTCTCCCGCAAGCTAGCGGCAGGTGAAAAAGCCCGGGACCTCACCTTGGTCTCCTCGGACATCGACTTCACCTATGACCAGGAAAACGAGACCACGCTGAGCACCAGCATCTATCTGGACGAGGCGAAAAAGACCATCGGCACCATGAAGACCGATCTGGCCGACGCCCAAAAAGAGCTGGCCGCCTACGGGGATTCCCTGGCCCAGGCAAGCTTGCCGCAAGCAGTGATGGCCTATCAGGGCAAGGTCGCCGGCCTCACCCAAAAGGTGGAGGGCCTGGAGAAAAAGATCAAGGCCTACAGCGGCAACAAGCTCTTCCAGGAAGCCCTCAAACAAAAGAACAACCGCGGCCTGATGAACCTGGTGGCCTCCATCCGCGAGCCGGAATCGCGCAAACACACCTATTCGATCGTGAGGACAAACGGCGAAGGCCTCTTCTCCGAAACGGCGCCGGACACCCTCAAAACCGGAGAGCCGGTGTATTACGCGCCGGTTTCCAATTGGTTCGACTGGAACAAGCTCATCACCCTGATCGCAGTGATCATCTTCGGGATCATGGTGGTGGTGTTCGTGAACCTGGCCAAGAAGGGCAAGGACCTCTACATGCGGCCCATTGCCGGTTTGCAGGAGATCGACAACGCCATCGGCCGCGCCACCGAAATGGGACGCCCGATGCTTTACTGCATGGGCAACGGCGGGCTCTCCGACGTGGCCACCCTGGCCTCCATGGGCATCCTGAGCCTGGTGGCCAAAAAAGCCGCCGAATATGACACCAAGCTGATCGTTCCCTGCTACGACTACATCGTGATGCCCATCGCCCAGGAGATCGTGCGAGAAGCCCACTACGCGGTGGGCCGCCCGGACAGCTTTGACAAGAACAACGTGTTCTACCTCACCTCCGTGCAGTTCGCCTACGTGGCGGGCGTGAACGGCATCATGATCCGCGAAAAGATGGCCACCAACTTCTTCATGGGTTATTTCGCCGCCGAAGCCCTGCTGATGACGGAAACCGGGAACGCCGTGGGGGCCGTGCAGATCGCCGGCTCGGACGCCATCACCCAGATCCCGTTCTTTATCACCACCTGCGACTACACGCTCATCGGCGAGGAACTCTACGCCGCCTCCGCCTACCTGAACCGCGAACCGATGCTGCTGGGGACCCTCAAGGCCCAGGACTACTTCAAGTTCCTGATCCTGATCCTCGTGATCATTGGCGCTCTGCTGGCCACCTTCCAGGTTACCGGCCTAATGCAAATGTTTCCCTTAAAATAAAAGAGGTCTTAGATGAAGAAGACAGTCCCCCTATTGATAGTGATAATCGGAGGATTCATCTGGCTGGCCTGGGTGTTTGTGCCCCACAGGCTGCTGCAGGATGTTTTCTACTACGAGTTCTACGTGCCTTGGGTACGCGCCATGGCGCCATTCGGCATGCTGCTGGGCGTGATGAGCCTCTCCATGATGCACTACGGCAAGATCAAGCGCAAAGCCCCCAAATGGCAGTACAGCTTCTTTTTCTTCGCCGGCTTCATCATCACGTCGCTGGCCGGCTTCATCGGCGGGACCCAGAAAGGCGGGCTCTATATGTGGCTGTTCGAAAACCTGCAGATGCCGATGAGCGCCACGATGTTTTCCCTGCTGGCCTTTTACATGGCCTCCGCGGCCTACAAAGCCTTCCGTGCCAGATCGCCAGAAGCCACCGTGCTGTTGGTGGCGGCCATAGTGGTGATGCTGGCCCAGGTGCCGCTGGGGGTGAAGATCAGCAAATATTTGCCGGATATCTCCCAATGGATCCTGGACGTGCCGAACCTGGCCTCCAAACGCGGGATCATGCTCGGCGTGGGCCTCGGCAGCGTGGCCACCACCCTGAAGATCCTGCTGGGAATTGAACGTTCCTACCTGGGAGGAGACTGATCATGGAAGAAAAACTGACCTTCTTTGAGCGCATCCAAAGGCTCGACCGCCGCTGGATCTACATCGTTGTCGCCCTGGCCATCATCATTCCTTTGATGATCCCCTACAACTCCGACAACGTGACCTCTCCGCCCACCGAAAACGTCTATCAGATGGTGGATTCCTTCGCCGGACGCGAAGACCGCGCCATCCTGATGAGCTTTTTCCACGACGCCTCCACCATGCCGGAGCTCTATCCCATGCAGATAGCCATTCTGCGCCACTGCTTCGAGCGCAACGTGAAGGTGTTTTTCCTCTCCTTCCTGCCCACCGGCGCGCCCATCATCGACATGGCCATCAACTCCGTGAAGGAAGAGTATCCCAACATCAAGAGCGGCACCGACTATTGCAACTTCGGCTACATCCCTTCCGCTCTCATCATGCAAACCATCATCGGCATGGGCGACAACATCGCCACCGCCGTTCCCACCGACGCCGAAGGCCGCAAGGTGGAAAACCTGCCCATCATGAAAGGCATCAACAACTACACGGAAATGAACCTGGTGATCGAGTTTTCCGGCTCCGTCGCGGGGGGCTACTGGCTCACCTACGCGCGCCCCAAATTCGGCACCAACATCGCCGTGGGCGTTACCGCCGTGATGGCCGCGGATGAATATCCCTACCTGCAGACCGGACAGTTCATCGGCATGCTGGCAGGCCTGAAGGGCGCCGCCGAATATGAAAAACTGGTGGACGTCTTTGCCGCCTACCGGGCTCCCGGCGACGAGATGAACCCCTACACCGACGCGGAAGGCAACAAAGTGCTGCCCGGCCGTTCCTTCAGCGACGACGTGCTGGAAAAACCCGAGGTGCAGGACCTGATCAAGATCACCACCCAGACCGAGGCCAAGTTCACGCCCGCGGAGTTCCAGAAATTCGTCCAGACCTATTCCGAGGAGGACCGGGCCAAACTGGACCAAGCAAAACAGGAGGCCGACGGCAAGATCGTGATCGACGTAAGCAAACTGAAGGAGGACGATTTCGCCCCCGCCACCTGGGACGCGCTGAACCGCATGACCCGGAACACCCTCTACAAGTTCAAGGTAGCCCGCATCGGCATGAACGCCCAGTCCGTGGCCCACATCATGATCATCGTGTTCATCCTGATCGGAAACATCGGCTACTTCATCCAGAAAGCTCGCCTCGGCAAGCAATAAAGGGAGGAAAAAATGACCTTCGAACTCTTCAGCAACCTCGTGGGTGCCTTTTTCACCCTCTGCATCTTCTCCTTCCTTTACAAGGACAATCCGTTCTATCAGATGTCCGAGCAGCTCCTGGTGGGAATTTCGCTGGGCTATTCGCTGGTGCTCACCTATGAAAGGGTGTTCATACCTTATTTCTACCAGCCCATCTTCCTCAAACACGAGTGGATCCTGATCATCCCCAGCATCATCGGCATGTTCTATCTGCTGCGCTTTTCCCGCAAGCTCAGCTGGCTGTCGCGCTATCCCATCGCCTTTTCGATGATGGGAGTGGGCGCCTCGGTGGCGCTGGCCATGCACAACAGCATCCTGGTGCAGATGCGCCAGGCCATGGTGCCGATCGAGAACGTGAACCTGGCCCTCATCTTCCTGGGCACCATCGCCGTGCTGCTCTATTTCTTCTTCTCCAAGGCCCACACCGGGGTCTATGGGAAGTTTGTGAGCGTGGGCAAATGGTTCATGATGGTGGGCTTCGGAGCTTCCTTCGGCCTCACCGTGATGGCCCGTATCTCGCTGCTGATCGGGCGCATCCAGTTCCTGGTGAACGACGTCTTCCTGGCCATCAAACAGGCCATCGCCGGCTGAGCGTTACCGCGTTTATGAATATGGGGGAAGCTTTTCCGGGCTTCCCATCCTTGTTTGTTTGAATCTGAACCGGTGGGCGAGGCCCATGGGATGAACGCATGAATGAAATGATGAAGCTTGGGTTGCTGCTGCTTCTGGCGGCGGCGCTGTTACTGACGGCCTGTGTGGGCGGGGACGCAACTGAGGCGGAGATAGGGGAATTTGTCGTCCTCGACATGCCTCACGACGACGGCAGCGGGGTTTTGCTGAAATGGAAGCCCTTGGGCGGCGAACACAGGATCATCCAATACAACATCTACCGCGGCGCCAGCCCGGACAGCCTGTTTTTGCTTTCCCGCCAGGAAGTGGACCCCAACGCCGGAGTGGCCGGCAACTGGCTGAATTTTGAGGACAAGGGCTTCAACCCCCTCATCGAGTTCGAGACCGCCCCGGGCAAGCTGAAAAAAGAAAAGCAGCAGGTGGCTGAGGGGACCCTTTACAAAGGCGTTCCCCGGGATACCAAGATCCTGGGTGAAATGCTCCGGCACTATGATGTGATCGGAGACATCAAAACTTCCAAATATTACAACGGCTCGCAGCGGGTGGAACTGGGCCAGGGTGAGGACAAAGAGGTCTGGGCCGGCTACCGGCTGAACCAGTTCAACAACCTCTATGCCAATCCCAAGGCTGAACACAGCTATTACTACTGCGTGGTGCCAGTCAGCGAGACGGGAAAATTCCTGGCCGCGACCCCGGTGCTGAAGGTGGTTCCGGTGAACAACCGGCCGGATTCCACCGCAGTGCTGCACACCAGCTATCTTACCGATACGAACGAGCTTCGCTTCGAGTGGTCACCGCCTTTGGGCAGCGAAAACATCGTGGCCTGGGAGGCCTGGCTGATGCCCCGCAGCCTGCTGCCGCAGTTCCAGGCGGACCAAAAGGCCAACGCCACCGCTCCGGACAGCGTGTTCAACGCCAACTGGCAACAGGGCTCCATCCTTGTTCACCAGATGGAACCGAGCTACTGGTCCCAAAGTTTTTACGACAAGGTGGACCTCAACGCCACCCAGGTGCGCTTGCCCGCCCCGGCGGAACTGGCCAACTGGGTGCCGGTGCTTACCTACGCCAATTTCTGGTCATCGGAGGACGGCAGCCGCCAGGAGTCTTACCAGGCGGCGGCCCTGGGTGAAAAGCTGCAGATCAAGGCCTCAGCGGACCTGCCCCGGCTGCCCGAATTCAGGGTGTTGGACAAAGTTTACGACAAAGGCGACAACATCATCGTCTCCTTCGGCCGGCCCTTTGCCTTTGTGACCCAGGCCTCCTGGGTGAACAAGGCCAAAACCAGGCTGCGGGTGAACTATGAGATCGCCGATAACGGCCACGAGAAGGTTTCGCGGCTGCGGCTGCTCTTTCTGGATGCCGATGGCAAAGTGTTGGATGAAGTTCTGGAGAACTATCCGGACAAGATCATCCATGCGAACTTACCAGCCGGCCGAAACCCCGAAACCGGCTTCAGCGTTGAGGTGTTCACCGAACTGCAGGGAGAAGGTAAGTTCCCGGCCCCGCCCATCAGCCAGAAGGTGGTTTACGATCCCCAGGCCTATCGCTTCAACGGAGGCACGGTTACCAGCGCCAACCAGGAACTGAACCGCATCTACTACGACATTTTCAGCAAGAACAATCTGAGCGGTTCTTACAGCCCCGGCATGCGCATAGGGGCCCTGAGCCGTTACTACGAGCATCTGGTGCCCTTTGAGGATACCCAGATGCCGCTGATCAGCAAGATCGACCCCAAAACGGGCCTGGTGCTCACTGACCCGCACTTCACCGTAGCGGTTGATCCGGCCTCCGGCGCCACCCTCTCTCCCAGCCTGTATAAACAGGACATGGAAGAGCATCTCAAAGGCCTGGCTGCCGGGATCGCGGAATTGAAACAGACGGTGGCCCCGGGGGACACCCTTTCGGAAGCGGCCCAGGAACTGAAAGCCAGCGAGGCGGAGCTGGCCTTCATCAAAGGCCATCCGGCGTATCAGGCCGGCAGCAAAGCCACCAACGACAAGGCCTGGCGCCGCGTAATGCTAAAGGAACTGGACCAGAACTCCCGCGCCTACCAGTATGAACTGCTGGCCACCAACGGCAAAGGGCTCTGGGCGGATCAGAGCGATCAGCCGGAACTCAAACCGTCCGGTCCCGGGATCGATGCTCCGCTGCATCCCAGGGGCGAGTGGTTCGACAAAACCAAGCTGGCCACCCTGCTGGCCTCCATCATCCTGGGGCTGATGGTGGTCTATGCCATCTTCCAGGCCCGGCGCAAGGACCTCTACATCCGTCCCATCGCCGGTTTGGAAGAACTGGACAACGCCGTGGGCCGAGCCACGGAGATGGGCCGTCCGGTGATGTTTGTGCCCGGCTGGGGCACGCTGGGAGATCCCTGCACCATCTCGGCCATGATGATCCTCAACAAGATCGGCGGCAAAGCCGCGGAATATGACATCCGGCTGATCGCGCCCCAAGTGGACTATCTGGTGCTGCCGCTGGCCCAGGAAATGGTGCAGACCGCTTTCAACGAGGCCGGCCGCCCCGACGCCTACAACCAGGATGACATCTACTTCGTTTCCGACACCCAGTTCGCTTTCTGCGCCGCCGTGAACGGCATCACCGTCCGGGAAAAGGTGGCCACCATCTTCTACATGGGCTACTTCTACGCGGAAGCCCTGCTGATGACCGAAACAGGCAACCAAAGCGGCGCCATCCAGATCGCCGGCTCGGACGCCATCACCCAGATCCCCTTCTTCATCACCACCTGCGACTACACCCTCATCGGCGAGGAATTTTACGCCGCCTCGGCCTACCTTTCCCGCAACGTGGAACTGGTGGCCATGCTCAAGGCCCAGGACTATTTCAAGATCCTCATCGTGATCTGCGTGCTTGTCGGCACCGTGATCTCCAGCCTGGGCATCAACGCCTTCCTGAATTTCCTGCCGATGGAGTAGGCGCAAAGCATTACAGAATTGTCTCCGGGATGCCAGGCTATGGCGTCCCGGTTTTGTTTGTGGGAGATGGGGCTGGTCTTGAGAGCGGTTGTCTGGCCTGGCGGACCGGCCATCCCGTCAGTATTGCCGGATCAGCTCTCCGTAGAGTTCTGTGGCCGTTTGGACCAGCTGTTCCCGCCTCTCCCTGTTCTTGTCTTCCGCGATGAGCGCCGCCCGGACCCGGGAACCCTGATAGTATTTCCAGAATAGCCAGGCGATGGGGACCAGCTTCACGTACTGGCCGCTCAAAGCGCTTTCCACAAACCACCAGATGATGGCGGAATTGATGGCCAGGGAGTTCACGCCGTTGCTCCAGTCGCCCGCGTAAAACTGGCCCAGCCCGGGCAGCCAGCTGGACAGGCTTTTGGCCAGGCCGGGGTCTTTGGTCCGGGCGACGCGAGCCTCATCCACTGCGGCAAGCAGCGTTTGCGTTTCCGGCGCGTCCTGCCTGCCGGTCAGCTGGGCATAGTCGCGGATGGCGGGTCCGGCCTCGTACCATTTGGCCTGCAGGATGTAGTTCAACCCCAGCAGAAAGGCGGCTCGTTCCCGCACCGCTGGATATCTGCCCGTGCGGGCTTCGCGGAAGAGGATGAACTCGGCCAGGCTGAAGTTTCGCGCGTTCATCAGCAGGATGGCATTATCGATGGTGTACTCCGCTCTCAAGCTGTCCGTAGCCGCGGCGAAAAACGCTTTTTCCACATATGCCAGGGCGTCCCGGTATTCTCCCAATTCCCCGCTGGCAAGGGCGAGCCGCAGAAAAACCTCCCCGGAAACGCGATCCTCGCCCTCATAGCTCACATAGCGCTTGTATTCGGTGATGGCGGCATAGGTATCGCCGCTGGCCCGCAGGGAGTCGGCCACGGCCAGGAGGGCTCCGTGTTTCGCCGGCAGTGAGGCCAGCCAGGCCAGGCAGAGGATCAGCAGGCTAATTCTCCGCATTGATGATGCGTTCCAGTTCTTTGCGCAGATCGTTCTGCGTGCGCTCGTTGAAGTTTCTGGCGGATACGGCGGAGCCGTATATGTTGCCCAGATAGAAATAGGCTGTCACCGCCCCGAACAGCCAGCCGTCAAAGGATTTGAGCCCCGCTTCGCTGAAGCCTTCCCAGGCGCGCCAGCCGGAAAAAACGCAGATGATGAAAGTGGTCACGCCGTCCCAGATCTGGCCGGTGTAGAGCTTGCCGCTGCCGGGCACCAGGGTGGACATCAGCGCGGCCAAAGCAGGTTTTTTGGCCGGCGCGGATGCGACCCGGGAGATCAGTTCCGCAAACTTCAGAGAATCGGCCCCGCCCAGTCCGAAGCTCAGCTCCCGGGCCAGGTCCAGTTGCCCGGTGGCCAGATGGTTGGCCATCCGCAGATGGTCCAGCCGTTGCGTTTGCCGGAGGCTGGTGGAATCGATTTCCGCCAGCAGGTCCAGGCTTCGTGCGTGCGCCTTCAGGTTGAAATGGTTGGCTGCCTGCAGCAGACCGGCCTCCACCCCGAGGCTGGATTCCCTGTCCCGAATCGCGGCGAGGAGCAGGTTGGAGCGGGAAAAATCCCCCAGCCGGCGCTGGCAGAGTCCCGCCAGATAGCGCAAGGTATCAGCCGTGGCCAGGGTGGAATCCGCCAGGGAATAGTGCCAGGCCAGTTTCTGATACTCATCCGCGGCGCGATGGTAATCCTGTTCGGCCAGAAGCTGGGAGGCGAAGCGGCGGTTCAGCCGCAGCATATGTTCCAGGCCAGGGTTTTGGGCAAAAAGAGGCACAGCGGCCAGCAGGAAGGCCAGAACGGCCAGGAGGGGCATCTTGCAGCCTTGCCGCATCAATTCAGGGCCAAAGCCGGTATTTATCCACCGGGTCACGGATGATCCCGTCTTTGATGTCGGCAGGATCGTAATATTCGTAGCCCAGTCCGTTGCAGCGCAGAACTCTGTCCGCGCCCATCAGGATTCCGAGGATTCCATATCTGGAAAAAGCCTCCCGGGTGAAGGCGGAACAGCTGGGCTCAAACATGCAGGCGGGCTCATTCTGCGAGGAAATGAAGGTCTGATAGAGGGTCAGCGCTCCGTTCACCAGCAGCTTCAGCTGGTCCGCGTTGGTGAATCCGCGTGCTGGTGCCGATGAGGCTTCCGGGTCTGGGGCTGGCCGGGTTGCCGGGGGCGGGCTCACAGTCCGCGCGTAATCCTCCGCCGGAGTGGCATTCAGGCCCACCCCTGCCAGCAGCAGCAACAGCCAAAAGATCAGCTTTTTCATTCCTTGCTTTGGTCCAGTTCCCGCTCCAGCGCCTTGAATTGGTCCAACAGGACGGAGTAATCGGCGAACTCCGGGTTTTGATACTCGATGGTCTCGGTTCTCGGTCCCGCCTCGGTGAGCTGCCAGGCGCAGGTTTTAAGGGGCACCTGATAGCCGTGGTGGGATATGTGCCGCGCATAGGTGTTGGCGGCCACCAGCACCTGTTCGGAGTTGTAACTTCTGCTTGCCACCAACGCCTGCCCCAGGTAGTTCAGTTCCACCAGGCTTATCCTTGCCTTCAGCTCATCCGGGGCCTGCCACAGCACGGTGAGCGTGTCCTGGTCCACGCTGCTGGAGAGGATGGTGAAGCCGAGTTTGGAAAGCCCGAAATCCTCTTGCACCGCCGAGATAAGCGCGGAGATGAAGGGCGGCGACACCTCAGTTTTTTTGGGGATCTTGTAGCTGGCCTGTTGCTCCGGATAGTGCACCAGAAAGTAGTCATCAGTGTAATGCAGCCATTGGGACAGAGGCTCCTCCACGAAGATCATCACTTCGCCCGGAAACTGGATGCGGATCTTGCCGGAGCTGTGTTCTTCGCCTCCGGCGGTTTGCAGCGTGCGCTCAAAGTCAGCCCCAAAACCTGGAAAGGCCTGCGCCCCCAAGCTCAGGGACAGCAACAGCGCCAAGGCCGCGAGGGCTTGTTTCGCCATGGGAAAAAGGCCGGTCAGCCGGGATCAGCCCGGCTGGCCGGGTCTGTGATCGTTATAAAGAGGCCGCGTACAGCAGATAATACAGCAGACAGGCTGCCGCGCAGACACCCACACCGATGATCAGCCCGGTGGTCAAACCGCCGTCCCGGCTTTGATACTGAACGGAATAGTCGGTAACGTAATCCGCCGGTTTTCCCAACACGTCGGATTGGGGCAGGTTTCCGGAGGGGATTACTTCGGGGTAGTATGCGTTGCCGGATCCGGATGGCGCTCCGCCAAAACTTACGGGAGCGGACATTTCCTGCGAAACTTCAAAGCTCTCCGCTTCCGGCACGGCTGCCGCCTGACCCCAGGCTGCCGCCACAGAAACGACCAAAAACAAAGCGGTTAGTACGATGTACCTGTCCATTTTGTGACTCCTTTATTTTTGCGTCCACGGTCGGCTTGGCAGCTGCCGCGAACCCTTTGATCGCGCATATCAGGCCGGATCAGCCTGCTCTTTTCCGCATTCCAGCATCCACTGCGCAGGGCTGGCCCCACCAGCGGAAACTTTATCCACGAGCGGTGACACTCTATTCACCCATTACTTCTGTCAAGTTTTTCTTGTGGCTTTGTCACAAAATATGTCTTGACGGAAAATCTGCCCGCCGAACGATTACCTAAGACTGAGAAAAACACCAATCGGTGGAGGATAGCATGAAACAAGTGATCCTAATTTTGTTTGTTCTGTCGGCTCTGACTGCTGTAAGCGAAGCCGCGCCCCTGCAAACTTTGGGAGGGCTGCGCACCCCGGACGCCTATCTTATTCCCCACAGATCCGTGAAAGTGACCCTGGTCGGCTATTACAGGAATGTGGAAAGGCCTTCCTATGTTGACCAGGACAAAAACGGCCTCCATTTTTACGGCATGGTTGGGGTGGGTATGTTCGACTGGGCTGAAGTGGCTTTCTTTGGCGGAGATTATGTCTACTTTTTCGATGCCAAACTGCGGCTGCTGAAAGAATCCAAGTACATCCCCCAGATCGCGGTTGGCATGGATAACATCCTTTCTCCGGTCAATCGGCGCCGTTCTCAGGATTATCGGCCCTATTGGGATCCGGAGATTGGAGATGAAGGGGCACCATCGTCCGTTTATGATCCTCATGATCTTGGCTGGATCGATCATCCCGACAAGGTCGACTATGAGTATTTTTCGCCATATTTTGTTTTCTCGAAAGAGGTGTATATAGGAGTCGAATTAAGCATGGGTATGGGAGCCAACAGCTTCACTGGCACGGTACCAAGTATGTTAAGCGGTGTCTTTGCCTCGGTTGAGGTTCGGCCATTCGACGAAATATCGTTCATGGGCGAATATGACGGCAAGGATTTCAACGCCGGGATAAAGTACTCCTATCGAAACCTGGACGTAAGACTGGGGGCCGAAGCCGTGGAGGACTTGGCCAAAGGGTCGGAAGGCAACGGCTACGAAAACAATCTCCGTCTGGCCTTGGGTCTGGCCTACGAATTCTCTTTTTGAGGTTTGCGCTAAGCGGCTGCCATTTTAGCTCACGATAGTCTTAGCTTAACCCACCCGGGTTCCGGAGAGACGTCCCCAACGGACAAAAACCTAAGCCTCCAGTACTCTGCTTTTACTCCGCTTTTGCTCTGTTTTTCTCTGTGGTAATAAACCTCTGTGTCCTCCCCATCTCTGTGCCTCTGTTTTTAGATTAGTCATCCCCCATTGTGCCTCGGAATAAATTCCGGGCACCCAACAGACTGAAGTCTATGCTACAAAGTTCCTCCATCCGCTTCTTCTCTGCCGAACTCTGCTGCTCTGTGCTGAACATTTCTCTGTTTACTCCAAGCCTCGCCCTTATTACACTTCCGGTCCACCTCCCCTTGGCTTCCCGCACACTTCCCGCCTGCCAGGCGGGAAGTGTGCGGGAGGCAGACAAGGGGTGAATGGGATGGGGCCAAGGGCCGATTGATCTGCAAACTTTTGCGGTACGACAGTAAAAATCCCTTTGCGCGGAGCTTTTCCCGCTTAAATTGTAAGCAAGATAAATTTCCTGGAGAATGAAATGAAACGATTCCTGCTTGCACTATCCCTGTTGGTGGCGCTGAGCCTGGCTTATGGCCAGTTTTCCGCCGATCTGGAAACCGGCTTTGTTTTCCCCGGTTACAACGACGCGCGCATTCCCAACGCAGATACAGACCTTAGCACCCCTTTTTCCTTTGTGGACGATTTTGACGTCGATCCCCAGCTCTTTGGACGCCTCAACCTGCACTGGCTGGTGCATCCCCGCCACGAGATCTCCCTGCTGGCCGCGCCGCTGAACATCGAGCCAGTGGGCACCCTGGACCGTGACATCATCTTCATGGATTCCACATTCGTGGCCGGAATCCCCATTCAGGGACGCTACAAATTCAACAGCTTCCGGGCTCAATATCTCTATCGCTTCAAAAACCAGAAGCAGATCCTGCGGGCCATCGGCCTGAGCGTGAAGCTCCGCGACGCCGTGATCTCCCTCGAGCAGGGCGATGTCTATGCGGAAAAGACCGATCTGGCGCCCGTGCCGCTGATCGGCATCGAGCTGGGCTACGACTTCAACGATAAATTCAGCATCCTGCTCAAAGGCGAGGGCCTCTGGTCGCCTTTCGGACGCGCGGAGGATTTTCTGCTCTCCACTCGCTACAACATCAATGACAACGCCACCATGTACCTTGGCTACCGCTTCCTGGAAGGCGGCTCGGACATCGATGAACTGCTCACCTTCGCCAGTTTCCACTATCTGACCCTGGGCACGCAGGTGAGATTCTAAACATCTCCGGCAAGGAGGAAAAATGGGCAAGATCAAGCTTCAGGGCGGAGTTCACAGCTCCGCCCTGCTGTTTTCAATAGTCTTGGCACTGATCCTGCCGGGACTGCTTTTTGCCGTTGAAGCCGCTCAACCGGATAAATCTTCCCGCCGGGTGATCAGCTTCGCCGGAAGGGACTGGTGGGTGAAAAATGAATTCTGGGGTCCCGGACCGAACCACTTTTCCGACAGCGAGGAAAGCGTCTGGGTGGATGCCGATGGCAAGCTGCATCTGAAGATCCGCCAGATCAATGGCGTCTGGAACTGCGCCGAGGTCTGGACCCTGGCCCCTGCCGGCTACGGCATCTACCTCTTCTGGCTGGAAAGCAGGGTCGATCTTTATGACCAGAACGTGGTGGCCGCGCCCTTCCTCTATGCCGACGACCTGCGCGAGATCGACATCGAGTTTTCCCGCTGGGGCGATCCGGGCTACCCCTGCGGCAGCTACACCGTTCAGCCCTACTACACCGCGGGCAACCATCATCCCTTCCCGGTGGAACTGAACGGATCCTGGACCTCCCACTCCTTCCTCTGGCAACCGGATTACGTGTATTTCCGTAGCCTGCACGACCATTTTTTTGAGCCGCCTCAGCCTTACTACGTGATCGAAGAATGGACCTACACCGGCGCAGACATCCCTGCCGAATCCGCGGACATGCTGCTGCACATCAATCTCTGGCTGCTGGGCGGCATGGCCCCCACCAACGGACAGGAGGCCGAACTGGTGGTCTCCAACGTCTTCGTGACTCCCGGCATCTTCATCGAGCCACCGGACCTGCAGATATCCAGAACGGATACCGGACAGCTCCACCTCAGTTGGAACGCCGTACCCAACGCCCTCAGCTACGTGGTATGCCAGGCCGATTCGCCTCTCCCCTTGAGTGGCCCGGGTTGGACAGAGCTGCCCGCCACTGAGAATACTTGGTTGGAATTGGATGCTACCGCGGTAAGAAAGTTCTATCATGTAAAGGCGGTGCGGGAATAAAACAGATGGCTTGATGACGCCAGTGTCAATCCAGACTTGATTTCGACATATTTTCATTGACAAATTCATACAGACTTTTTGGATGACCAAATGCATTCATGAGTAACATTGGAGAAAGGATGAAATTGTCTTGGTTCTCTTTTTTTGTATGTGTTTTGGTGACAATCCCCGTCTTGGCTGATGGGTTTGTGGGAAATGGTTTGGGTGCTGAGAATATTCATGGGCAAGATGTCGATCTGGCTCAGATCATATCCTACATACGTACAGGGGAAAGTGGATTAACGGGTGCCAACTCTGTCGGACTGGAACTCAATGGCGTAAGCGGAGGTTATGCTGCACCTGCAAGTTATGAGCATTACTCAACCTCAAAAAATAAGAGAATTCTGCGTATTGTAACCTTGGGACTTTCAGCAGCTTCATTCGGCACTTCTTTTTACTTGTACAACCGCAGCAACTATTATTACGATCAATACCTGACAGCGACCCAAATTGATGAGATCCAGCAGTATTTCAGCCTGGCTCAAACTCCAAGATATTATTCAGGAGTTTTTTTGGGACTGGGCATTGTAATCTTGGGCTATACCGTTTTTGACTATTTCCTGACGACTGATGTTATAAGCTTCGAAGCTCTGATCGATCGCCTTGAAAACTATGACAGTAAGACTGTAGGTTTATGTCTGGATGGGATCCGGGTGCGCTTTTAGGATGGCCCCGATGAAAACCAAACTTTTGCTTGCCGCTATGGTCCTGCTGCTCACCGCGGCCTGCCTCAAACACAACAACCCCCTCGATCCCTATGACAATCCGGACATCATCGTGCCGGACCAGGTAAGCGGCGTGCAGTGTTTCGCCTCCCCGGCGGGTTCCGCCAACAAATTCGTAGAGGTGCGATGGATCGCCAACCCGGCCCTGAACACCGATGGCTACTATGTTTACCGGGGGCTGGCCTATAATTCGGATTATGCCGTGGTGGACTCTGTGGCCACCAGCATCTGCAATCACGGTGCGGAGCCCTGGTATTCCGTTTTGCCAGGTGATTACTGGTACAAGGTTTCCGCGTTCAGGGATGTTTACGATGATTCCGGAACCTACCTGGGCAGGCTGGAAGGACGGCGCAGCGAACCCCGATTTATTAGGGTACCTGCGTGAAACTTAATAGTTAAACGTACCCCAGTACGAAAAAAATAAGAGGAGAGTGAAAATGAAACTCCACTATGTTCTCTTCCTGGCTGTAATCGTGTTGCTGAGCGGCTGCTCGACCACCAAGAGCTACGTTCTGTCCTACGAACAATCGGCCGCCCTGGCCATCGAGAAGGCCATCATCGACATGAACCTGCCCGCCAAGCTTTCCGGCACGGTATCAACCTCAGACATGATCACTTTTGGCTCGATCGAAGAAGTAACGACTTCAGACGCTGATGTGATCGTGGCAGTGGAAGACGCTGTGATCCGCCAATTTGTGAATTCGGGTTACAAGGTTTTGGAGCGGGATTTCGACCAGATCCACAAAAACTGGATAGACTCCGGAAAAATCAATGGAGCCAATCTTTCATTCAAGTTCCAGGAGGGGATGAAACCGGCTTATGAAGTGACCAAGAATGGCGCTTTCGAACTTACTCCCGCCACCAAAGTTGTCACCTACAGGATCAACGAACTCGGCATCATGTATACGCCCATCAAAAACTCAGCCGGTTACGTGGAGGATGTGACAAGAAACGCCAGGGTGATCATGAACGTGCGGGTGGAGAATCCCGCCACCAACCAGATCCTCTACAGCAATACCTTTGAAGGCAATTACGAAGATGTTTTGCCAAACGCCCATGCGAGGAATCTGGAAAACATCCACTACCGCTTCCATCCATACAATTACCCTGTGTCCAATCCCAACCGCAGGATCGACGACACTGGCAAATTGATCGACAACAGCCAGGAGACACAAAGGAAAGGCTGTATGTAAAACGGGCCAGCCCGAGCTGACCGTTTCAATTTCACGCCCTGCCCACTGCCGGGAATGCCAATGGTTCTCACCGGGCCTTTGGGGCTGGGCGGTGTAAGTTCTGCTGGAGCCGAGGCGCTTGGGTTCCTCGACTCCAGCCTTTTCTGTGAGGCAAAAAAGCTCTCTTTCAAACCGAGCGGTTTGAGGGACAAAATGATCGAAGAACCTTAACCCAACAAGTATCGATTCGTCATTCCGGACGCAGGTGCTTTAGCGCCGGAGATCCGGAATCCAGCCCTTGCTGGAATAGCCAGTCCAGCCGATCCCTCCACCTACTCGATTTGAAAGATAGCCTAAAAAATCCTTGACAGCAAATCCGCGAAAGGTTAGAAACGCCCTAGCGAGGTACACAGCATGATCCATCTACCCACGCGGATCCAATTCGGAGAGGGAGCGCTGCTGCAAGCGGCGGGCCAGCTCCTGAATCTGGGCAGCCGGCCCCTGATCGTTACGGGGCGTTCCAGTGCCAGGCTCAGCGGCGCTTTGGACGAACTGATCGTGGTTTTGGAACGGGCCGATCTGGACTGGGAGCTCTTTGACCAGGTGGAGGAAAACCCCAGCCTGGACACCGTTCTGGCCGGGGCCAAAGTCCTACGTGAGAGCGGCTGTGACTTCCTGATCGGCATCGGCGGCGGCAGCCCCATCGACGCCGCGAAAGCCATCTCCCTGGCCGCGGCCAACTCTCTGGGCCGCGATGAGCTCTATCAGACGGACAGATTCAGGACCGCCCTGCCCGTGGCCGCCATTCCCACCACTGCCGGCACCGGGACGGAGGTGACGCAGTACTCCGTGCTCACCGATCCCCTCAGCGGCATCAAGGCAGGCTTTGGACACGATCTGGCCTTTCCCCGTCTGGCGGTTTGCGATCCGCGCCACACCCTCAGCCTGGATCCCGCCGTTACGCTCAACACAGCTCTGGACGCCCTTTCCCACTTGCTGGAAGGCATCTATTCGAACCAGCGCGACCCCCTGCTGTACCCTCTCATCCACAGCGGTGCCGGGGCCATCCTAAAGCATCTGCAATCTGTTTTGGAGCAGCCGCAAGACTTGGCCGGAAGAACTGAGCTGATGCGGGCCTCGCTTTTCGGGGGCATCACCATCGCCCAGACCGGCACCACCCTGCAGCATTCGCTCGGCTATCCGCTCACAACCTCATTTGGCCTGCCCCACGGGCTTAGCAACGCCGTGGTGATGCGCCAGGTGCTGGAGCTTAATTATCCCGCCCTGAATGGAGAACTGGATGCCCTCTTCGCCGCTTTGGGACTGAACCGTGAAGGTTTCACCGCCTGGCTGGGGGAATTGCCCATCGGCGTGAAGCTGGAGCTTGACGACTCCTTCATCGAGAAGAGCGTGGGCGAGGTTCTGGCCAGCCGCAACATGGCGAACAACCCCATCGAGATCAGCGCCGGCCAGATCAGGGATATCTACCGCGGCCTGAAGGGATGAGGGCTCACCACTTTTTGAAAATGAAAAACACCGCCCCGATCAGGAAGAGAAAGCCCACCAGATAGTTCCAGCGGAATTCCTCCTTGAGGTAAAGCACGGAAAAGACGCTGAAGACCACCAGCGTGATCACCTCCTGGATGGTTTTAAGCTGGTAAGCGCTGAAAGTGCCGTGCCCGATGCGGTTGGCCGGCACCTGGAAGCAATACTCGAAAAAGGCGATGCCCCAGGAGATCAGGATCACGGTGAGCAGGGGCGCGTTCTTGTGCTTGAGATGCCCATACCAGGCGAAGGTCATGAAGATGTTGGAAACAAAGAGCAGGATGACTGTTTTCAACCTTTCACTCCATAGTAGGAGCGCAGGTCCCACTGCATCAGGTGTTCCATGGCGATGCCCTCCCTCCGGTCCGCTCCGGGAGGCAGCTCTTCGAGGATGGCGCGGCTCATGATCTCCACCGCGGCACGCAGGGAAGCCGGCAGCGAAAAACCGTTCATCCTTCCGGCCAGCAGCAGCGCGGAAAAACAATCGCCCGCCCCGGGGTGTTGACCGGGACTCACGGCAAAGGGATGGCTGCTGATGCTGTCCGTGAGCGCGTCGTAATGCAGCACCTCCAGGCTGTTGGGATCCCCGGTGGGAACGGAGGTCACCACGATCTGGCGCGGTCCCGTGACCGCGATGGCCCGGCACCAGGCCAAAACCTCATCGGGATTCGCCCTGGCGGTGGGATCGGCCCCGGCCAACAGCGCCGCTTCAGTGAAATTGGGGGTGATGATCTCCGCCGCGGTGATCAGCTGGCGCATGGCAGCCACGATGGATCCGCCGAAACAGGAGTAGAGCCTGCCCTGATCGCCCATCACGGGATCCACGGCCACCAGCGTGCCGGGCTGCCTCAGCCGGCCAATGATCCCGCCCAGCAGGTCTGCCTGCTCCGCGGAAGCCAGAAAGCCTGTGCTGATGGCGTCGAAACGCAGTTCCAACCGCGTCCAGTGCTGCGCAAAAGCATCCAGATGGTCGCTGAGGTCGATCCACCGCGGATCCGGATAGTCCGTATTGGCGGAAAGAATGGCTGTGGGCAGGGCGCAAACCCTGATCCCCAGCCGGTACATGATGGGGATGAAGGCCATCAGCGAGGTGTGGCCGAAGCTGGAAAGGTCGTGGATCGCCAGGATCCTTTTGCTGGCTGTGTGCGTCATCTTTGCTACCCTCAGGCAGGGATTTTCTCCACTCGTTAGGCGCCGCCGCATTTGGTCAAGCGGAAAAAATCCCCCCGAAAAAAGTTGCCCCACCTCAAGCCCGTTTCAGCAGCGGAAGAGCGGCAGCCGCTGGCAAACTTGTGCTTGACACAAAAACGCCCTGCGGGGATTTGGCCTGATACAGCTGTATAAGCACTAACACAGGAGGATACAATGTTTGTACCCGATGATCTATACTACACCGAAAGCCACGAATGGGTGAGCGTCAAGGACGGCCTCGCCACAGTCGGCATCACCGATTTTGCCCAGCACGAACTGGGGGAGATAGTTTTTCTGGAACTGCCCGAAGCCGGGGCGAAGGTTTCCGCCGGAGAGCCCTGCGGCACCATCGAAGCCGTGAAATCCGCCGAAGACCTCATCAGCCCGGTCAGCGGCCTGGTTGAGGAAAAAAACCAGGAAACCGAAGACAGCCCCGAAAGCATCAACCAGTCGCCCTATGAAGAAGGCTGGCTGTACCGCGTGCGCCTGAACAACGAAGAAGAACTGGCCAACCTCCTTACCGCCCTCGAATATTCCAAACTCATAGAAGGCTGACCCCGGCAAGCCGTGATCACCAAAAACAAAAACTTCCTCATCATTCTCTCCGCCCCTTCCGGCGGTGGCAAGAGCACCATTCTGAACGAAGTGCTGAAGGCTCACGCGGGCATCGACTACTCCGTTTCCTACACCACCCGGCCACCCCGGGGGCAGGAACAAAACGGCGTGCACTACCACTTCGTGGATGAGGAACAATTTCTGGCCCGCCAGGCCGAAGGGGATTTTCTGGAAAGCGCCAGGGTCTTCGGACGCTGGTACGGAACCTCCATCAGCTTCATCCAGAGCCGCCTTGCCGCCGGCCGCCACGTGATCATGGACATCGACGTCCAGGGCGCCGCCCAGATCAGCGCCACCGCCATACCCTATGTGAAGGTCTTCATTGTGCCGCCCTCGATGGAAGTTTTGCGCCAGCGCCTCCTCGACCGCGCCACCGATTCACCCGCGGAGATCGCCAAACGCCTCACCGTTGCCCGCCAGGAACTGGAGTTCATCCCCGCCTACGACTATCTGGTGGTGAACGACTTACTGTCCGACGCCGTTGCCGACGTCCTCGCCATCGTTCGCGCCGAGGAAAACCGCGTCAGCCGCTACCGGGAGCCGGTCGCCGGCTTCCTTGCCCAAGGAGCAAACTCATGATCGATAAAAACATCGAAACATTCCTCGAGAAAACCGACCTCAACTACCTTTTCTGCCTCCTGGCCAAACTGGAGTCGCAGAGGCTCACCCAATTGCCGGTTTATGTGCGCCAGCGCTTTCCTGAGAAGATCTCCGTGCTGTCCATGGAACACGTGGCCTCGAACGAGGTTCCGGATTATTTCGCCGAGATCGAGGAGGCAAACGAGATGATGGCCAAAATGGCCTCACCTTTCGCCGATGAAGACCCCGAAACCGGAGAAGAGACCTTCGACGATTCCGAGGAGCACATCGAAGAACTGCTTCACGACAACCTCGACCGTTATTCCGACGAAGACGACGACGAAGAATTCACTTTCGGCGACGACCAGGACGACGAGGAAGAATAGCCGGACCGATGCCCCGCGCCCTGCTGCAACACCTGGAACTGCTGCGCAACCTTGGATTGAGGGAACTCTACCGCCCCGCCGCAGCGGCCCGGGAGGATGAAGCCAGCCTGGAGAGCCTGCGCCAAAGCCACTCCAATTGCCAGAACTGCCCCCTGGGCGCCCTCAGAAACCACATTGTTTATGGTGAAGGCAATCCCCGGGCCCGCGCCATGCTGATCGGCGAAGCCCCGGGGGCTGAGGAAGACCGCACCGGCCGCCCCTTCGTGGGTGAAGCGGGCAAACTGCTGGATAACATGCTGGCGGCCATCGAACTCAGCCGTGAAGACATCTACATCTGCAACATCCTGAAGTGCCGCCCGCCCCACAACCGAGATCCCGAGGCAGCCGAACGCGATGCCTGCCTGCCCCAGCTGCTGGAGCAGATCGAGATCATCCAGCCCAAAATCATCCTCATGCTGGGCCGCATTGCCGCCCAAACCCTGCTGCAAAGCAGGCTCACCCTCGAAAAGCTGCGTAGCGAGGTGCATACTTTCCAGGGCATTCCCAGCTATGTGACCTACCATCCCGCCGCCCTGCTGCGTAATCCCAACTGGAAACGGCCCGCCTGGGCCGATCTGCAGAAATTCCGCGACCACTACCGTTCCTTGGGATGAAGGCCGTTCTGCTCCTTTGCCTGGCCTTGCTGGCCCTGCCGACCGCGGCCAAAATCGCCGTCTGGGGCGACACCCAGGCCCATCCCCGCGTGCAAACAGCCCTCGCCACCGCCATGGCAGCCCAGATCCCAGACCTCGTTATCCACACCGGTGACCTCAGCCACAAGGGAGATCAGGCAGCCTACACCCGCTTTTTTGAGCTCAGCGCCCCTCTGGCCGGGATCCCCCTCCTCGCCGTAAGAGGCAATCACGACGGCTCCGCGGAACTCTTCAGTGCCAACCTCGGCCGGATCAATTCCTGGTACAGCAGCGTGCACGACAGCCTGCTGATCATCTGCCTGGATTCCAACCTCAGCCTGCTGCCCGGCTCGCCCCAGTACGCCTGGCTGTTGGAGCAGCTGCGATCACCGCTGCCGCGGATCCTGGTGCTTCACCACCCGCCCTTCAGCAGCGGCTACCACGGGGGCGATCAGGACCTTCAGCTCTTCCTGCCCGCGCTCTGCGCCAAACACAGCGTGAGCGCCGTGCTCTCCGGCCACGACCATCACTATGAGCGCCTCAGCCACGGCGAAACCACCTACCTCGTCTCCGGCGGCGGCGGCGGGATCAAGCGCCCCAGCTTCAAACGCCGCGATCCCCGCAGCCAGGTCCTCAAACTAAAATTCCACTTTCTGCTCCTCGAACGCCAGGGCCAAAGCCTCCTGCTCAGCGCCCACGACCTCCGCGGCAAGGTCTTCGACCAGAGCGTGATCCCCCTTCTCACGCCTACCCTGCCCTGATTCCGGGCATCTCTCTTTCCACAACCATTTCCAGAAAAGATACAAAAGGCGGGACCTGTCTGGCCCCGCCGGTTCACGTCAGAGACGTGTTCGAGGAGTGGATGATCAGTCGGGTCTGTTTGCTTGCATGATGGTTTGGGCCTTGTCGATGAGGGAAAGGAATTCCTTTTTGTAGCCATCGGGATCGGCGCCGAGGTTCTCGCTGGCGAGGGAGCGCACCATGTCCCAGGTGAGGGCGGCTTTATGTTCGCTGTCAGCCAGCAGTAGGGCATATCCGGTGACGGCGGCGGAGAAACCAAAGGTGCGGGAAACGTCGGCCAGGCCGAGGGTTTTGTTGTAAACCGGGGTTTCCAGGGGGATGGAGGTATCGCCGTCGGGCAGCTTGTAGCGCAGCTTCACGGTCATGATCTCGGGCGAGTTCCGCGCCTCGTCGGTGATGGTGGTATTCTGGTATTTGAGGGGGTCGAGGCCGGGGATCTCTTCCTTGGAATTGGCGGGCACGATCTCGTAGATGGCGGTCACGGAGTGTCCCGCGCCCAGTTCGCCGGCGTCCTTGGTGTCGTCCTTGAAATCCTCGTCGCGCAGTAGCCTGTTCTCATAGCCGATCAGGCGGTAGTATTTCAGGTGGGCGGGGTTGAATTCCACCTGGAGCTTCACGTCTTTGGCGATGGTGTAAAGGGTGGCGCCGAGCTCGTTCACCAGGACCTTGCGGGCCTCCATGATGTCATCGATGTAGGCGTAGTTTCCGTTGCCTTTGTCGGCAAGAAGTTCCAGGCGGTTGTCCTTGTAGTTGCCCATGCCGAAACCGAGCACGGTGAGGAAGACGCCCTTGTTGCGGTTCTCTTCGATGAGTTTGGTCATGTCGGCGTCGGAGGAGGCGCCGATGTTGAAATCGCCGTCGGTGCAGAGGATGACGCGGTTGTTGCCGCCGGGGATGAGGTTGGCCACCGCGGTCTTGTAAGCCAGCTGGATGCCCGCTCCGCCGGCAGTGGAGCCTCCGGCCTCAAGGTTGTTCATGGCGGCGGAGATCCTGGCCTTTTCCTCTCCGGAGGTGGAGGGCAGCACCAGGCCCGCCGCGCCGGCATAGACCACAATGGCGATCCTGTCCTGAGGCCTCATGTTTTCCAGCAGCAGGTCCATGGAGCGTTTCACCAGGGGCAGCTTGTTCGGATAGTCCATGGAGCCGGAGACATCGAGCAGGAAGACGAGGTTGTTGGCCGGGGCCTGGCTCATGTCGATCTCTTTGCCCTGGAGGCCGATGTGGACGAGGTTGCGCTTCTGGTTCCAAGGGCAAACGCCCATCTCGGTGTAGATGGAAAAGGGGATCTCACCCTGGGGCTGGGGGTAATCATAGTCGAAATAGTTGAGGATCTCTTCCACCCGGATGGTGTTTGGCGAGGGCAGCTGGCCGTTGTTCAGCATCCGGCGCACGTTGCTGTAGGTGGCTGTATCCACGTCGATGGAAAAGGTGGAAAGGGGGTCGGTGAGCGGGCTGTGGAAGATGTTCGGGGTGATGGCGGCGTAGTCCTCGGTGTTCCAGTCCGGGGGATACTGGCCCTGATTGAGGGCATGGCCGTAAGCGCCTCCGGGGGGAGCGGGCGCAAGCCTGTAGCCGCCGTCGCCCATATCATAGACCGTGGCGTGCATTTCGTTGGCGCGGCCTCCGCGGACGTGGATTTCCCCCACTTTGGTCACGCCGGATTGCAGTTTCACGATATCCGGCAAAGGCTCCACCACCGGTTCAGGCACCAGGGTCCCCGGTTTGAGGCGGATGTTCAGGATGGCGTTGCGGCCGGCTTTTAGGTCCACCTGATCGCGTTTCCAGAGCTCGTAGCCCTCCAGGGACGCGTGGACGAGGTATTTGCCGGGGATGAGGTCGCGGGCGAGGAAATTGCCCTGCGCGTCGGAGCTTACCACCGCCACCTGCTGATAGTCCAAATAGCATGCCACCTTCACGTTCTTCAGCGCTTCGCCGGCTTCGTTGCGAACCACTCCGCTGATGATCCCGGTTCTCTGGCTCTGGGCCAGGCTGAAGCTTAGCAGCACCACGGCCGCCAGCAGTAGCATAAGTCTCTTGGTCATCTCTCCTCCCTTGGAAAGGAAATTCTGATATTATTACTTTCGGCGGGCCGCATCCCTGTCAACTATTTTTCCTGAGGCTGGCCGGGGAAGCGGGCGGATCCCGGTCATTTCAGCAGCAGCAGCTTCAGGCCGCGGCTGCCCGCGCGCGTTTTCAGGCGGGCGAAATAGACGCCGCTGGGAACTTCGCGGCCCAAGCTGTCCCGGCCATCCCAAACGCAGCTGTGTTCGCCTTCCTTCAGGTCAGCGGAGCAGAGCTCCCGCACAATCTGGCCCCGGAGGTTGAAGATAGCCAAACTGGCAGGGCCGCCTTCTGGCAGGGTGAACCTGAGGGTGGTGGAGGGATTGAAGGGGTTGGGGAAGCCGCTGAGGCAGGGCAATTGCTGCTCCGGCACCTGGGCAGGGTCAGTTGCCGGCGTGGCGGAGGGGTGGAAGCGGATGAGGCCGTCTCCGTGGTCGTTCAGCCACAGGTTACCCTGGGGATCCAGCGCGAGTCCGGAAACCCAATTGTCCAGCAGGGGGGAGTTATTCTCCGCGAATGTGCTGAATTCAGTGCCGTTGAAGCTGACCAGGCCAGTGTTTTGGGTGGCTCCCCAAACGCGCCCGTCCGGAGCGGTCTCCAGATCCACAAAACAGCGGAAGGGATGGTCTCCGTGCAACAGGTCCCAGGCCTCCCAAACACCGTCCAGATAGCTGCCAAGGCCGGTCGAGGTGCCTATCCAGAGCTTCCTGTCCGCTCCGTAAGCCAGGCAGCTGACCTGGTTGTTCGGCAGGCCGGAGTTTTGGGTGGTGTAGATCTCGGTGGTGTCCCCCAGGTAAACCAAGCCGTCCCAGGTGGCCAGCCAGGCATTGTTCGCTCCGTCAAAGGCCATGTCGGTCACATGGGGCAGCAGCACCGCCTTTTCTTCCCAGGCCCCCTGCTCCAGCCTGTAAATGCGGGTCTGGTAGTCCGGGCTGTGGATCGCAACCCAAGGTATGCCGTCGCCGTCCAGGTTAAGGTGGGCGAGCATGCCTTCGGGCAGGTTTTGGCCGTTATAACTGTATTGGACCCAGTTGGTTCCGTCAAAACTGACCACAGCTCCGTTGCTGATGTAATCGTCCCTGAACCACATGGTCCCCTCCGGGCCGAAGGCCAGGTCTTTGGGATTGCGGATATTGGGATGGTCCGTGCTGTACATGAAGGTCCAGTCATCCCCGCTTTTTTTCGCCAGGGCGGAGATGCCTCCCTGAAAGTTGTGTAAGCTCATCCAAAGGTCGCCCTGGTGGTCGGTCGCCAGGCAGCCTATGCTGTTGGTGGGCAGAGGTGAGTTCGAGCAGTCGAAAGCGCTCCAGGAGTTTCCGTCATGGATGGCCAGCCCACCATTGGTTCCCAGCCAGATCCTGCCCCCGGCATCCTCCATCAGGGCCATGGCCAGTTCCAGATGCGGCACCTGGGGGTTGGGGTCCAGTAATTCCCAGCCATCACCCTGCCTTCTTAGCAGGTATTCCTGATCATCCCAGGCATGGAAGGAGGCCAGAAGCCTGTTTTGGCTGTCCACCCCGAGTTCGGTGACAAAATACATGTTGTAGGGATACTGGGTTAAATCATGAACCTGCGCGCCTCCGTCACCGAGGCTGAACAGCTGGCCCGTGCTGGTTCCCAGCCAGAGACGGCTGCCGTCGTGGGCAAGGCTGAAGATGTCCTGGTTGGGCAGGCCCAGAGCGGATAAGGACTGGGTGATCCAGGACGAGCCGGCGAAGTGCGAGAGGCCAAAGGTGCCGGTGCTTGTGTTGTACCAGCCCAGCCAGGGAACGCCCTGCGCGTCCAGCGCCATGTCCCTGATCGCCTGGCCCCCGATGGGGCAGGAGCCCGCGGAGTAGGACACCCAGTTTTCCCCCTCCAGGTGGCAGACGTGGTCATTTCCGCCGTTGTTGGCCATCAGCAGCCACAGCTCGGTGTCGGACAGGCAATGGATCTCGCGCACCCCGTTGGTGGGCAGGCCGCTGTTCAGGCTGTCAAAAAACTGCCAGTTGTCCCCCTCAACGCGGTAGAGTCCTTTGGAAGTGCCGATCCAGAGGATTCCTGAGGGCGTCACAGCCAGGGCACTGATCCAGTTGTCAGCAAGGGGGGAGTTGGCTTTGTTGAAAAATTGTTTTTGCTGGGTGAGGGTGTCGTATTGCACCAATCCGGCCGTGGTTCCTATCCACACGTTCCCGGAGTTGTGGGCTAAAGCGCGGACTTCATTGCCGTAAATGAAGTATTCCCACTCCCCGCCCTGGGCTGTAAGCGCCGCGGAGCCCATCAGCAGGACCGCGCAGAGGATGATGGTTGATCGAGACATTCTTTCCTCATTTTGATTTTCTGGTGAAAACGAAAAGCGATCCGCTCCAAGGCGCGTACATCAATCTTTATAACTTGGGGAAATATGTCAAGGGAAAATCGCCTCCGTTTCAGCCGGGGTGTTGATTATTTTCACATCCGCATCGCTGTTCCTCCGCCTCTTTGCGCCCGAAACCCTGTCGTGATGATGGTTCCATCCAAGTTTACCCACAAAAAAGGGAGGACCAAAGATCCTCCCCTGAAGCGGTTTATGAGTGTTTCCTAGAACAGGGCGTAGCTGAAGCCGAGGCCCAGGATCTCTTTCCACTGGATGTCCGGGCTCTGCTCCTTTTCATAGATCACGTCGAAGTTCAGGTTCAGGCTCAGCAGCTTCCAGAGGTTGAAGCTGAGCAGGTTTTCCCACTTGTAGTCGAGGGCCTTCCAGTTGTCATCGGCGGCTGTGGCGTCGGATTTGAACAGGGCCTGGTAGGCGGAAAGGCGGCTGTTATAGCTGGCGTTGAGCAGCCCGAGGATCTGTTTGAATTCCACGATCCCCTCCACGCCGCCGTCGATGGGGATGCCGGAGACGCGACGGTTCCAGTTCTCGCGCACGGCGCCGCCGAGGCGGACGTTCAGCTTGGTCTTTTCGGCGTCGATGATGGTCTTCATGATGCCGGCGCTTTCGGTGAAGAGCACGGGATTTACCAACAGGGTCTCGGTGCCGGTTTCATCCAGGAACTGGGATTCCGCGCGCAGGGAAATGTATGGATCCACGAAGCTCTTGAGGGTGAATTGCATTAGGGATTCGAAGGCGATCTGGTCGGTGGATTTCTGGGGCGCTTCCCAGAAAACGCTGTCGCCGGCGGCATTCTCTTTCTGGAGGTGGGTCTGGCCAAAGGCGAGCTTGAGGGTGTTCTTGTTCTTCAGCCACTCGGCCAGCTGTTTCTGGGCGGTGTTGTTCATGGTGGCGGCCCAGGTGATGTTGCTGAGCTCGCTGCCGTTCCAGTTGTCGCTGAACTGGCTTTGGGTGAGGTTCACCATGATGTCCGAATCGATCTCCCAGGCTTCGGCTCCGAGAAAGCACATAGCCAGCAGGATGGTGGTGACGAGGATAAGGTTTTTCATGTATCTTCTCCTTAGGCCCAGATTCCGGCGGCGGTGAGGGCTTGCTTGATGTTTTCCAGCAGGCTGGCCTGCACGGCGCCGAGGTCCGCGTTGTTAACGTGGGCGGCGATCCCGTATTTGATCTCGGCCGCGGAGGCGTCGGCGATGGCGATGGAGGGCGCGGGATCTTTGAGGATGCGGCTTTCTGCGTCCAGAATGCCTTTAAGGATGTCACGTCCTTTGTTCAGGTCGGTGGCTCCGGGCACCACGATGGCCAGCTCGACCCTGCGGGTGGGCATGGCGGAGAAATTGGTGATGGCCCCGCCGGCAATGGCGCTGTTGGGCACGATGATCTTTTTGTTGTCGCTGGTGAGGATGGTCGTGCTTAGGATGCCAATGTCGTGCACAGTTCCTGTTTGTCCGCCGGCGATCACGGCGTCACCTATCTTGAAGGGACGCAGGCCGATCAGCATCACGCCGCTGGCGAACTGACCCAGCGTGCCCTGCATGGCCATGCCGATGGCCAATACGGCGGCGCCGACGATCACCATGAAGGAAGAAGTATTCACACCCAGCACACTGAGCGCGGAAAGCACCACGATCAGCAGCAAAATGGCGTAAACGATGTTGCCAATGAAGGTGGCGATGGAATTGTCCGCTTTGCGTTTCAACATCATGTTGCGGACCATCTTGCCGATGGCTTTGGCGATCCAATTGCCGATGAAAAAGATGACCAGGGCAATGGCCAGCTTGATCCCGAAAGCTCCCAATTTTCCCGGAAGTTCTTCCCAGTTGATATTCATTTTCTTTCTCCTTGGTACGGCTCTGTCGCCGCTGGATTATCTTTTTGTTGCAGAATATATAATCGGGATTTGTTACATTGCCAAGATATTTATTGGTCAACTGTCACGCAAGTTAAAACATCCGGGTCCCACCTTACCGGCTCCCGTTTTCGTTTTCCCTACGGATCATACTGATTTAATTGATTACACGGATTTATACATCCACCATCCCGCCCTGAACCGTCATTCCGGACGCAGGTGCTTTAGCTCCGGAGATCCGGAATCCAGGCTTGGGCGAAGGTTGCTGCTGGATTCCGGGTCAAGCCCGGAATGACGTTGGGGGGATGGATGTTTGCTGCAGTCATGCACCCGCGTCGCCCGACCCCAGCCAACAGAAAAAGGGCGGAACAGCGTCCGCCCTTGTCTGGAAAAACCCGGGATCAGTCCAGATCCGGATACAGCGGGAATCTATCCGTCAGCTCGCGCACCTCGGCCTTCATCGCGGCCAGGTATTCGTCGTTGGCATGGTTGTCGCGCACGCGCTTGATGAAGGCGGCGATCAGCTTCATCTCGTCCACGCCCATGCCTCTGGTGGTCACGGAGGGGGTGCCCAAGCGCACTCCGGAAGCCACAAAGGGGCTGCGGGTATCGAAAGGCACGGTGTTTTTGTTGGCGGTGATGCCGGCTTTGTCGAGGGATTCCTCCATCTTTTTGCCGCTCGGGCCGCCTTCTTCCTCGGTGCCCATGTTCATCAGCATCAGATGGGTGTCCGTGCCGCCGGAAACCAGTTTCAGCCCTTGCTGGGTCAAAGCCGCGGCGAGGGCCTGGGCGTTGTCGATCACCTGTTTCTGATAGGCCTTGAATTCAGGCTGCAAGGCTTCGTAAAGCGCGGCGGCCTTGCCGGCGATGGCGTGCATCAGCGGGCCGCCCTGGATGCCCGGAAACACCCGGCCGTCGATCTCTTTGGCATATTCCTCCCGGCAGAGGATGATCCCCGCCCGGGGTCCGCGCAGGGTCTTGTGGGTGGTTGAGGTCACCACATCGGCGTAAGGCACGGGGTTCATGTGCAAACCGGCGGCCACCAGTCCCGCGATGTGGGCCATGTCCACCATCAGTTTGGCGTCCACCAGGTCCGCGATCTCACGGAAGCGGGCGAAATCGATCTTGCGGGGATAGGCGCTGGCGCCGGCCAGGATCAGTTGGGGCTTGTGTTCCTTGGCCAGGGCCTCCAGTTCTTCATAGTCGAACTGCTCGGTGTCCTTGTTCACATTGTAGTGGATGATGTTGTAGAACTGTCCTGAAAAGGAAAGCGGGTGACCGTGGGTGAGGTGCCCGCCGTGGGCCAGTTCCAGGGAAAGCACGGTGTCACCGGGTTTCACGAGGGCGAAATAGGCGGCCATGTTCGCCTGGGAACCGCTGTGGGGCTGAACGTTGGCGTGTTCGCTGCCGAACAGCTGCTTGGCGCGTTCGATGGCCAGGCGCTCCACCTCGTCGATGTATTCGCAGCCGCCGTAGTAGCGGCCGTAGAGGTCATAGTTGATCTTGCCGGTCTTTTTGCTCCAGCGGTAGGGGTAGCCTTCGGCGTATTTGTTGGTGAGAACGCTGCCCTGGGCCTCCAGCACCGCCATTGAGGTGAAGTTTTCGGAGGCGATCAGCTCCAGGTTTTCGCGCTGGCGCTTCAGTTCCGCCGCCATGGCCGCGTAGAGCTCGGGATCTTGCCTTTGGATGTGTTTCACTGTTTGTCTCCTTCCAGTAGCTTGATTTTTTGAATTCTGCTTTGGTGCCGTCCGCCTTCAAACATCGAGCTCAGCCAGTTGTTCACGATCTCCAGGGCGTAGGGCACCGCGGTGAAGCGCCCCGCCAGGCAGAGGACGTTGGCGTCGTTGTGGATGCGGGAAAGGCGGGCCAGATCGGTGTTTGTGCACAGAGCGGCGCGGATGCCCCGCACCTTGTTGGCTGTGATGCTCATCCCGATGCCGCTGCCGCAGATCAGGATGCCGCGTTCGGCTTTGCCGGCGGCCACGGCTTTCGCCGCGGGCGCGCCGGTGTCCGGATAATCCATCGAGTCCACCGAGTTGGTGCCGAAATCTTCGAACTCGTGTTCCGGAAAGGCCGCTTTGATGGCTTCCTTGAGTTCGTAGCCGGCGTGGTCGCTTGCTATCGCTATTTTCATTTTTCACCTGCCATGAGGCACGAAAGTGCCACGCAATAATATTTTGAGGCCGCGCTTTCGCTTCTGCTCATCACGACCACGGGTTTCACGGTTCCCTGGATCAGCCCGGCCAGTTCGCCCCCCGCGAAGAGCATCAGGCCTTTATAGAAGCTGTTGGCGCTTTCCAGGCTGGGAAAGATCAGGATGTCCGCCTCTCCGGCGATGGGGCTGTCCACGCCCTTGATCTCGCCCGCGGCGGGATCGCAGGCCAGAAATACGTCCAGCGGTCCGTCCACCACGCAGTTCCTGATCTGGCCCCGCTGGGCCATTTTGGCGATGAGGGCACTGTGCAGGGTGCTTTCCATGCCCGGGGAAACCTTTTCGGTGGCACAGATGAGGGCCACCTTGGGTTTTTCGATGCCGAAGCGGCGGGCCATCGCCACGCTGTAGTTCACCATGGCGATCTTTTGCTCCAGGTCCGGCTGGGGCAGCACCGCCGTGTCGCTGATGAAGAGGAGCTTGTTATGCTTGGGCAATTCCAGCGCGCAGACGTAGCTCATCACCGCCTTGGGCGGCAGCAGTCCCTTTTCCTTGTTCAGCACGGCTTTCAGGAACTTGTCCGTGCCCACCAGGCCTTTCATCAGCGCGTCGGCTTCCCCGCTGCGCGTCATTCTCACCGCTTCGGTGGCGGCTGCGCCCGGATCGGGCACGTTTCTGATCTCGAACAGGCTGGGGTCGATCCCCTCGGCGGCGCAGACAGCTGCGATTTTTTGGGCATCGCCCAGCAGAAAGCCCAGGGCGAAACCTTCAGACACGGCTCTGGCGATGGAGGAGAGGGTGTTCGGGTCCTCCGCGGCGGCCACGGCGATGCGGGTTTTGCCGCCCAGCCCGCGCACGTGGCTGGCCAGCTCTTCCAAAGAGCGGATGGGGTTCATGGCTGTCCCGCTCCGGCCAGCAGCGCGGCAAGGGCGATGGAATAGAGTTTGGAGCGTTCGCTGTCACCCCTGGAGGTGAGCACGCAGGGCACCCGGGCGCCCATCACCACGGCGCAGAGTTCGCTGTCCATCAGTTTCACCACGGATTTGTAGAAACAGTTTCCGGCCTCGATGTTGGGAAAGAGGATGCAGTCGGCGTCGCCGCAAACTTCGCTCTGCACGCCTTTGATCAGCGCGCTTTCCTTGTCCACGATGAGGTCGAAGCCCAGCGGTCCTTCCACTATCGCGCCTTTGATCTGCCCGCGCTGGGCCATCTTGGCGATGAGGGCGCCGTCGGCGCAGGAGGGTATCTTGGGCAAAGTTTGTTCCGAAGCGGCTTGGAGCCCCACCTTGGGTCTTTCGATGCCCAAAAAATGCGCCGTGCGGATCAGATAGTTCGTGATGGCCACTTTCTGTGCCAGATCCGGCAGCGGAATGATGGCCACGTCGCCGAAGATCAGCAGTTTGTGGTAGCTTTTGGGTTCCGCCACGGTCACGTGGGCCAGGATGGCGCCGTTTTCCATCAGGCCGCGTTCCTTGTTCAGGATGGCCTTCATGTAGCGGTCGGTGCTCAGCAGGCCTTTCATCAGAAAATCCCCTTCGCCGCTGTTGATCATGTCCACGGCTTTGGCGGCGGCGTTGTCTGAGCTGGAGGGCACGATCCGGAACACCGAGGGATCGATCTTTTCAGCCTCGCAAACCCTGCGGATGAGCTTTTCATCGCCCACCAGGATGCCTTCCACCAGGTCCATTTCCACGGCTTGATGCACCGCGCAGATGGTGTGGGCGTCCACCGCCCAGGCGGCTACCAGGCGCTTGTTCGGACGCGGTTTCAGAATTTCGAACATCTGGTCCAGTTTGGTGATCTGCATTAATTCTCCCTGTATGTTATTTTTGCTATCATGCTTTGTCAGCTGTGCTCAGGCTTTTTCATCCAGCCTCAGCCACAGCGGTTTGCTGCGCGTTCTTGCGGTCTGCAGCAGCAGCTCCTGGCTGTTCGCGTCCACCAGTCGCAGCGTGATCCTGTGGGTCAACAGCTGGGGGTCCGGCAGTTCTTCCAGCCAGCCGGTCAGCAGGGCGTCGGCCCCGCTGTCCTGCAGCGAAAGGTCTTGCAGCAGCAGGCCGATGCTGTCCGCGGGCGGACTTTCCCCTCCCCGGAACCGCACCAGACGGACCTGGCCGCTAAGCAGCAATTCCCGCGCCAAGGCTGTTTCCAGGCCGCTCAGGCAGGCCTGGCATTCGCCGTGGCATTCCAGCGGGCGGATCAGCAGGGCGGGCGCGCGGCCTTGGCTCTCCAAGTGTTCGCGCAGCCAGGCGCTGCCAACGATGTCCGCCGCCAGTTCCCGGGCCAGCAGGATCCCGTCTTCTTCGTTCCAGCCGTTGAGCCGCCGTGGGGCACAGCCGCAGAGGGCCAGCGCGCACAGCAGCAAAACCAGAACTTTTTTCATTGTTATCTCCCTGCTTTGAACTAATATATCTGCAAGTGAACCGGGATGTCCGGCCCCAAAACCCGCTTTGTCCGGAAAAAAACATCTCCGCCGGAAGTTTTGATATTTGTCAAGTGCAATTTTCCGCTGCCCCGGCCCGAGGTTTTTTTTCCTTGTCAGATTATGGGCCGTAAATATCGTGAACCAAAGCTTAACCCTAAGGAGTGAATCATGACAGTTCCTATTCTGGTTGGGATCACTATCGCCCTCTTTGTGATAACCCTCATCTCCCGCAGCATCATTGTCGTCCGTCAGGCCGAGGTCGTGATCGTGGAACGTCTGGGCAAGTATTTCAAGACCCTGCCCTCCGGCATCCACATCATCGTTCCCATTTTCGACAAGATCCGCCCCATCCACTGGCGCTACAACAAGGCGGACTACCGCGGCAACGTGATCGTCACCCAGCGCCAGGAAAACCGCATCGACCTCCGCGAAACCGTTTACGACTTCCCCCGTCAAAACGTGATCACCAGCGACAACGTTTCCATCAACATCAACGCCCTGCTCTATTTCCAGGTCACCGATCCCTACAAGGCCGTTTACGAGATCGGCAACCTCCCCGAGGCCATCGAAAAACTAACCCAAACCTCGCTGCGTAACGTGATCGGCGAACTCACCCTCGATTTCACCCTCACCTCCCGCGACACCATCAACGCCAAACTGCGCGACATCCTGGACGAAGCCACCGACAAGTGGGGCGTGAAGGTCAACCGTGTGGAGCTGCAGGAGATCCTGCCTCCGGAAGAGATCCGCACCGCCATGGAAAAAGAGATGCGCGCCGAACGCGACAAACGTGCCAAGATCCTCCAGGCCGACGGTGAACGCGAATTCCAGATCCGCGTGGCCGAAGGCGACAAGACCGCCAAGATCACCCGCGCCGAGGGTGAGGCCCAGGCAAAGCTGCTGGTGGCAGAGGCCGAACGCAAATCCATCGAACTCATCGCCTCCTCCGTCAAAGACAGCAAAACGGACCCCGCCCAATACCTCATCGCCCTCAAATATGTGGCCGCCTTCTCCGAAGTGACCAAACAAGGCGACAAGACCGTCGTGATTCCCTACGAATCCTCCGCTTTGCTTGGTTCCGTGAAGACCCTGGCCAACATCTTCGAAAAATAAACACCTCCAAGGAGCATAACCCCATGTCAGAAATTCTCTATATCAAGGGACGGGAAATACTGGATTCACGCGGTAACCCCACCGTGGAAGCCGACATCCAGCTGGAAAGCGGTGTGATAGCTCACGCCGCCGTGCCCAGCGGTGCCTCCACCGGTGAACGCGAAGCCATCGAACTGCGGGACGGCGACAAAGCCCGCTACGGCGGCAAAGGCACCCTCAAGGCCGTGGATAACATCGATAACATCATCGCTCCGGCCCTCTGCGGACTGGAATCCACCCACCAGGCAGAGCTCGACCAGGTGATGCTGGCCCTCGACGGCACCCCCAACAAGGAAAAGCTGGGCGCCAACGCCATCCTGGCCGTTTCCATGGCCGCCGCCCGCGCCAGCGCCATCGAACTGGACCTCCCCCTCTACCGCTACCTCGGCGGGGTGGGCGCCGTGACCCTGCCCGTTCCCATGAGCAACATCATCAACGGCGGTTCCCACGCCGACAACAATATCGACATCCAGGAGTTCATGATCATGCCCCTGGGCGCCAAATCCTTCCGCGAAGCCATCCGCATGAACGCCGAGATCTTCCACGCCCTCAAAATGATCCTCAAGGACCGCGGCCTGGCCACCGGAGTTGGCGATGAAGGCGGCTTCGCGCCCAACCTCGAAAACAACGAGGCGGCCCTCAAAGTGATCATGGAAGCCATCACCGCCGCCGGCTACAAACCCGGCGAAGACGTCTTCATCACCCTCGACCCCGCCGCCTCCAGCTTCTGGATCGACGGCAAATACGCCTTCGAGGGCAAACTCGCCTCCACCGACGAAATGATCGCCTACTGGGTGGCCATGGTGGCCAAATATCCCATCGTCTCCATCGAGGACGGCCTCGCCGAAAATGACTGGGAAGGCTGGATCAAACTCCAGGCCGCCCTCGGCGACAAGATCCAGATCATGGGCGACGACCTCTATGTAACCAATCCCGCCATCATCAAACGCGGCATCGCGGCCAAAGCCTCCAACAGCGTGCTCATCAAGCTCAACCAGATCGGCAGCGTGCTGGAGACCATCGACGCCATCAACACCGCCCACAAAGCCGGCTGGACCTGCGTGGTCAGCCACCGCAGCGGCGAAACCGGAGACACCTTCATCGCCGACCTCGCCGTGGCCATGAACACCGGCCAGATCAAAACCGGCTCCATCTCCCGCAGCGAACGCGTGGACAAATACAACCAGCTCATCCGCATCGAGGAGGAACTCGGCGCTGCCGCCGTCTTCCCCGGCAAAGCCGTGATCAAACAACTCGGCTGATCCTTCGCGGAACGCTAAACCATATCGAAAGGGCGGGAATTTTCCCCGCCCTTTTCTGATTTTCCTTGGCTCGCTCCCAATATCAATACGGTATCAATACGGAATCATTACGGATGAAATCCGTATTGATTCCGTATTGATACCGTATTGATATTGGGAGCCGATGGGGTTTCCAAGCAGCCCGGAAACCTGCCAAACCCTGCCAAACCCTAGATGTTCAGGACCGTTCCGGCCGGATCAGGGCTTGGTGACGGTGTCGGTCACTATCTCGGCGTTGGCCAGGGCGCGTTTCCTGAGGCGGAACTGGCGCAGGTCGTCCTGGCTGGAATCCAGCGCCAGGTCGAAAGTGCCTTTGCCGAAGCCGGAGGCGGTTTGGCTGATCAGGGGCAGGATGGATCCTGCGCGCACTTCACCGATGTCGGGGTTCAGTTCCCGCAGGGAAAGGGCGATGGTGCCGGCGTAAGAAACTGATCGGGCAGGCAGGTTGAAATTGAGGGTGGTGGGAAAATCGAACTCGGCGTCCATGAGGATTGCGGAGGCGGAGCCTTTGATGCGCTCGATCTTGTAATATCCGGCGGGAAGGTAAACGGCGAGCCAGTGAAGCACCCTGTCGCTTTGGCCGATGTCCACTCCGGAAGAGGGGATGAAGACCCTGTAGCTTTTGTTGGTGGTGATGTTTTTCAGATGCAGCCATTCGATCCGCGGCTTGAAAATGGGGTTGATCAGGTTGTTGGTATCCAGCTTGAGCAGCAGCACAGAGTTCTTGCTGAGGTCCAGCGTCTCATCGGTGGTGTTCACGTGCTTCACGGAGGCGCAGCCAAACACGGTGAGCGCCAGCAGCATGAAGCCAAACGTCGCGAACAGGCGACGTGAAGTTCTTCTCTTAAGCATCGGTAACCTCCTGGTTAACGGGTTGGTGAATGCGCGTTCAGTCTCTTGCTTGCTTTCATAAGCATCCCGGATGTTTTCGCGCAGATCCTTTTCAGTTGCGTTAATCTCATGCGGCGATAAATTGTCAAGGATTATCTGGGCAAGTCCACGGATGGTATAAGACCTTTGCGTAATACCAAAGAGTCCAGCTTTCCAGGATCTACTTTGTAGTTATCCACAATTTTTTCAAATATTCTCAACATGAACCCTGAAAAAGCTCAGTTATCCACACATTTTGCGCTTT
>JAJBAV010000017.1 GCA_020532085.1 Candidatus Cloacimonadota bacterium
AAAGCGCAAAATGTGTGGATAACTGAGCTTTTTCAGGGTTCATGTTGAGAATATTTGAAAAAATTGTGGATAACTACAAAGTAGATCCTGGAAAGCTGGACTCTTTGGTATTACGCAAAGGTCTTACCCGGTTTGTTCCAGGGATGGTATCCGGCGGGTGAACCCGGATCTCAGTTGACCCGGGCAGGCGGTTCTGTTCCCTGGATCACCGCGATGGCGTTCTCCGCGGCCATGAGGGCCATTTTGGTGCGAGTCTCCACCGACGCGGAACCGATATGGGGCAGCAATACGGCGTTATCCTGCGCAAGAAGTTCAGCCGGGATTTCCGGCTCGTGTTCAAAGACGTCCAGTCCGGCGGCGAAGATCCCGTTGTCCCGCAATGCCTCTATCAGCGCGGCCTCGTTGACGATCGGACCCCTGGCGGTGTTGACTAGAACGGTATGAGGCCGCATCAGGGCAAGCAGTTCAGCGTTGATCAGATGCCGGGTGGCAGGGGTCAGAGGAGCGTGGATGCTGATGAAATCAGAACTGGCGCAAAGATGGCGGAGGTCGGTGCGTTCATACTTGGCAGAAACGGTTTGGGGATCGATGAGGGGATCGAACCAGAGCACCTTCATGCCGAAACCTTCGGCACGTCGGGCCACGGCGCTGCCGATGCGGCCCATGCCGATGATCCCGAGGGTTTTGGCAAAAACATCCACACCCAGCATCAGCATTGGGCCCCAGCCCTCGAAGCGGCCCGCGCGCACAAAGCTGTCTCCCTCCACCACGCGTCTGGCACAAGCGAGCAGCAGCGCCCAGGTGAGGTCGGCAGTGGATTCCGTGAGCACACCGGGGGTGTTGCAGACCACGATGTTCCTGCTGCTGGCATATTCAAGATCTATGTTGTTGTAGCCCACGGCCAGGTTGGAAACGCATTTGAGCTTCGGAGCCGCGTCCAGCAGTTCCCTGTCGATCGTGTCGGTAAGCAGGCAGAGCAATGCCTCTGATTCTTTCACGGCCGCTAAGAGCTGTGCTCTGGTTATGGCCTGGTCGGATGCGTGGATGGAAAGGGAAAATACTTCCTCCAGACGGTCCAGTGCCGGCTGGGGAATGTTTCGGGTAACAAAGATTCCAGGTTTGGGCATGTCAAACTCCTAAAATTACTGGCCGGGTACCACAAGTTCAACGGCTTGGCGGTCGATCCAGCCGCTTAGCCCGTCCGGAAGCACAACCTGAAGCTGTGAACCTGTTTCCGTCTTGACAGTTACAGTGGTGGCCGGGACCAGTTCTTTCAACGTCCTGCCCGCGGCGGGCGCGGAACGCAGGGCAACTGAACTTAAAACCACCGCCCTGGGATTGTGCTGCCAGCGGTTGATTTTTACCAGCAGGGTGCCGCCAAACACCAGCAGCAGCAGGCCAAAGATCAGCACCAATAGCACCGGAAGGCCACGTTCCCGGTCCGGTGGATAGTGAAAGAGCAGATGCAGGCTGAGCGTGGTTAGCAGAGCTGTGATCAGGACAATCAGAGCCAGCCGGTCCAGTGACAGGAAAGCGTAAACGCCAAGGAAAAGCTGCACCAGATAAGGCTGCTGTGGTTCCCGGGGCAGGGTGGGATCGAGCGCGTGGATGTAAACCAGGTTTTCCCGGGCCGGGGAGTGGCTGGAATCGATGTTCAGGGCGCGCAGGAACTGGAGCACGGCCTGGCCTTGGTTGCCCAGGTGGTGATGGCAGACGCCCAGATCGTAATACAGGTCTGCGTTTTGAATGCCTTGCTCCGCAAGCGGGGCCAGCCTGGCGAGGGTGGCCGCGTAACCGGGGTGAGAAACCTGAAGGGAATCGCTGGGCAGCGTTTGCAGCGAAGCGGGTTGGCTCTGCGCGCCCAGGAAGACAGCAAGCAACAGCAGAAGCATTGTGGGGAGCTTATTCACTGCGTCTCCTCATGTGCCTCAGTCCCCGTTGCCTCAAATTTGCGGGGCTTTCCGTTGCCAAAGCGGTGGCGGCTGAGGGCCTGAACCAACAGGCGGAGTTTCATAAGAGCCCCGTCCAGGCCTGCCGCGTCAGCTCCGCCAGGCATGTAGCGCGCCTTTTGGCAGAGCAGTAGGAAATCCTCGATCCGGTCGATCAGCTGCGGCGGCAGGTCCTTTTGCCGCAGGGCGCTCACCAACTCCTCGGTGCCCAGGCTGCGGGATACCCCAAATTTTTTGGCCAGATATAGCGTAAGCCCGCTTTCGGCCAGGGGATAGAATTCCGGGGATAGCTTGCCGGCGGCGTCCGTGGCCTGGCGCAGATACCTGTTCAATACACGGTTGGCTGTTTTCTGCGCGAAGGCCGCTGGATCTTCCCTGCTCAGGCGCAGGTTGTAGGCCATGATGCCTGAGACGATCAGGGAAACAAGCATGGCCGCCAGGATCATCCAGAACCAGGGCCGGAAGCTGAACGGCCGGAAATCCGGGTAAGCGGGACGGTTCAGCAGAGGGTTCATGGTTTTCGGGGCTTCTCCTTCCAGCAATCCGGAAAAGTATGAAAGCACGTTGCCCTGCCTCACTTTCACCGTTTGCGCCTGGCCCCGGAAAGTTTTAAAGCTGCCGCTGGCGGTGTCGAACCAGCTGAAAGTTACTCCGGGCAAGGTGTATTCCCCGGTCTCGCGTGGCAAAAGGGTATAATTTATCTGGCGGGTGCCTTCCAGGGGATTGCGCAGGTTGTCATCCACACTGGGTTCCGAGACCTGAAACTTGTCCACGGCAGGGAATGGCGGCGAGGTGAATTGTCTGAAATTTCCCTTGCCGGAGACCTTGACACTGCAGGTGATGGCCTCCCCCAAAGTTATTCTGGGGCTGGAATAGCCCTGGCTCACGCTGAAATTTCCCACGGCGCCGGTGAATCCTGCCGGCTTGCCTGCGGGCAGCGGTTTCACGTTTACATAGGCCGGTGAGGAATCCACCTTGCGGTTCAAATAGCTGTAGTAGCCGGAAAACTGGATCCTGCCGGTGAGAGTGGGCATCTGCAGGCGTCCGGCGGTCTGGGGGAAAATCGCCGAACGCTTGATCAGGGCGCGCTGAAAGAGGCGGCCTTTATACTGGACGTCCTCGTAATCGAGGTTCTGAGGCTGATCGTAAACTGACTTGCCGTAGCCGGGATAGTCAGTTTCGTTTTCCGAAAAGAAGGAATCCATCCGCTGATCGGTGTATATGTAATAGGAAACGATGGCCGGCTCGCCCAGCCAGACGCTCTGGCTTTCCGGCAGGCAGAGGAGCACCGTCTCACCCTGGCCGCGACTGCGGTCTGGATAGATGCCTCCAAAGGGGTCGTAGTAGGGATCAAGACTGTGCTGCTGGGGCGGCGGAGTGGTGGTGGCGGCGTCTTCCACGGTAACAGAAAGGTCAGGGGTGGTGTATTCCCTTCCCCCGATCCGGAGCCTGAAGCCCGGGACCCTGAAGACGCCTGCCTTTTGCGGCAGATAGATGTAGGTGAAGGTTTTGGTGTGGGAGCTGGAAAACGCGCCATTGATCCAGGAACTCTGAACCCCTGAGCTGCTCAGCACATTGCGGTAACTGAAGCCCGGAACCTGTGGCGCGGCGGGGGCCGCCAGATCGAGTTTTCTATCGCTGCTGACCTTCAGTTCCAGCTGCAGCTGGTCGGAAAGCCCAATGGTGCCATCGCGCAGAGAAGACGAGACTTTCACGTTTTGGGCCGCCAGCGCCGTGCAGCAGAGCAGCGCGAGCAGAACGGCGAGATACTTTTTCACCACCATTTGCCTGATCCTTGGGGGCCTGCCTGGCCCGGCTGCTGCCGGTCGCGAGCTTCCTGCTGGTCCAGCGCGTCCAGCTGGTTGCGATACTGCTCCTGGTCTTCCTCTGATGGTGGGTTCGGAGGCGGTAGCTGATCCTGCTTCTTGTCAGACGTTGGTGCCGGAGGTGGCGGTTTATAGCCCTGGCGTTTCAGCACCAGTTCGTAGTTGGACTTGGCATCCTGATCATCCGGGTCCAGCAGCATGGCAGATCTGTAAGCCTCCAGGGCGCCATCCAGTTTTCCGCCGCGGTAGAGGGCGTTGCCCCGGTCATAATGGAATTGAGCCACCTTCCCTTTTTCCTTCAGCGCAGCGGCCTGGCTGTTCACGCTCTCGTCGTAGTTTCCGGTTTTGAATTGAGCTTGGCCCAGGCTGTTTTCCGGGATGGGGTCGCCGTCCGTGGGGTCACGCAAAGAAGACCAGGTTTTCTCTGCCTGCCTGTAGTTACCCCGCTTGTAAGCGGCTGAAGCCAGGGCATGGCGGACCACCCCGGGGCGAAAGAGGAGTTCGAACAGCAGAAACGCCAAGATCAGGAGGCTGACGATCAATATGATCTTCATGGACAGGGTGAGGCGCTGCGGTTTCATTTGCGTTTCCTGGTTCTGCGCAAAGGCAGGATGAAGCTTTCGGCCAGCAGCAACAGCAAGGCTGCCGCCGCGGGAATTGAATACTGGTCCTTTAGCGTGGTCAGATTGCGGCTGCGGTCCCAGCCTTTTTCCGCATTGTAGATGTCTTGGAGAATGCTGTCCAGTTCTCCCTGTCTCGGCGTGATGGTGAAGTACCCGCCTTTGCCGGTCGCGGCGATCTCACGCAGTTTGCGGGCATCCAGTTTGGAGAGGATCTGCTCGCCCGTGGTGGTATTGCGCACCAGCGTTCCTTCCTCTTTGCCCACACCCATGGTATAGATCTTCACACCCTGGGCGCTTAGCCGTTTGGCCCTTGTGAGGGCTTCCTGGCCCAGGTCCTCCCCGTCGGTGATCAGCAATAGCACGTTACTGCCTCCCGCACCCAGAAAACCTTTCTCCGCCAGGGCCAGCGCCTCGCCGATGTCCGTACCCGGCCGCGCCGCCGAGTTGGTGCTCAATCCGCCCAGCATCAGTAAAACGCTCTCGTAATCATCCGTGAGCGGGCATTCCATGGTGGCAACCCCGGCGAAGGAGATCAGGCCCACCCGGTCGCCCTTGAGCCTGTCGATGAAAGCGCTGATCTGCAGTTTGGCCCTTTGCAGCCGCGAAGGAGTGATATCGGTGGCGTCCATGCTTTTGGAGATATCCAGGCAGATCATGATGTCCAGCCCGCTGCTGTCAAAATCCCTGGTCTCGTAGTCCCATTGCGGGCGCAAAAGCGCGAGCACGATGAAGACCAGGGCCAGGATGGCCAGGGCGGCTTTCAGGGCTTGGAAAAAGGGTGAGTGGTTGCGCAGGTATTCCGTGTAGAATGAAGTTTCAGCGAAGCGGGCAAAGCGTTTGCGCCGCCTCCGCTCCAGCAGCACCACCAACAGCACCAGCGGGATCAGAACCAGCAGCAACCAGAGATGGCGGGGAAAGAATACGTTCATCGGATCACTCCGGCAGCACCGGCATCACCAACAGGCGCAGAACTAGCTCCAGCAACAGCAGCGCGAAAGCCGCCCACAGCAGCGGCATGAACTGCTCCATCCAGATATAGCGCACCTGCGCCTTGTATTCCGTGGTTTCCAAGGTGTCGATCTTGTCCATGATCCGCTTCAGCTGCTCGCTGTCGCTGGCCTGGGCCGCAGTTCCGGTGCCGGTGATCTGTGCCACCCGGTCCAGCGTTTCCATGTCCAGTTCCACAAAAGTCTTGCTGTAGAAGGTGCCAAAGCGGGGATCGGTGATGGGAAAATCCACATAGCCGTTGGTTCCCACGCCGATCGGATACACTTTGATCTTGAAAGAGCTGGCCATCAGCGCGGCGGTGGCGGGATCGATCTCGCCGGTGTTGCTCACCCCGTCTGTGATCAGGATCACCACCTTGCTTTTGGCGTTGCTGTCCTTCAGGCGGGCCACGGCCTTGGCCAGGCCCAATCCGATCGCAGTGGCGGAGGCAGACTGGTTCACCTCCAGGCGTCCCAGCTGTTCAAGCATTGAGATGTGGTCGTAGGTAAGCGGGCTCTGCGTGAGGGCGTATTCGGAAAATGCCACCAGGCCGAAACGGTCGTTGGGGCGTTTGGAAATGAAGTCCCGGGCCACTTTCACGGCTGCCGCCAGTCTGTTTTGCGGGGCAAAATCCAGCGCCAGCATCGAGCCGCTGATGTCCACGGCCAAAACTATGTCCACCCCTTTCTGGGTGATGTCACGCGTGCCGCGTCCCCAGCGGGGCTGGGCCAGCGCCAGGATCAGGCAGAGGAGGGTGAGGGCGCGCAGCGCGGGAAACAAGTGTCTCCAGAATTTGCTCTCGCCGGCAACCTCCCGCAGCAGGCTCAGCCGGGTGAAGGGCAGCCGCGGCTTACGAGCGCTCTGCCAACGGGTTTGCCACAGCCAGTAAAGCGGGATCAGCAGCAAGGCCAGCAGCCACCAGGGATGCGCGAACTTAAGCATCGCCGCCTCCCACCTGAGCCAGTTTCCGCCGCGCTTCCTCCACCTCAAAAGAACGCAGCCAACCGCGCAGCCATTCTTCCGCTTCAGCGGCCTCTTCAAAGCCGGGCACATATTTGGCGAATTTCACCCGGTCACAAAGCCGCAGAAAGCCCAGAACCTCATCCGCTGAATCCACCCGGATACGCTGAGTGACCCAGTTGATCTCGGAAGTGGACATCTCCAGCGCTGCAAAGCGGTATCTGCGCTCCAGGAACTGCCTCAGGATCTCTGACAGGCGGTAGTGCTGAAGCTTGTATTGGCCGTGAAGCATCAGTTGCTCATCACGGAGGGCGTCGAGGCTGCTGAGGGCAATTTTCCAGGCCGGATCCGGAATGACGGGTTGGGATCCGGCGGCTTCCGGAGCGGTTGTTTTGGCCTCCCGGTGCTTGCGCAGCAGGCTAAAGAGGATGCCGGCCAAAGCTACGACCAACAGCAACGGATAGAGCCACCAGGGCAGCTGTAAAGGATACTTGCGCAGGGGTTTCAGGTCCACCAGCAGCGTGTCCGCCTCCGCCCGCACGGGGATGATGTTCAGCCGGAAACGATCGGTGAACAGCGGTTCCGCCGCGGGGTCAACCGTGCTCACCTTAAGGGCGGGAAAACTGTGGGAACCCGGATACAGCGGCACGATGGTCACTTTCAGCCAATCCTCACCGCGGGGGCTTTTCTGCAGTTGCCAGCTGGAAACATGGAATCTGGTAAGCGTGTCAGGCACCGCCACACTCTTCAGGTCGGTTGTGTGCCTGATCTCCAGTTCAAAGCGGTCCCCCACGCTCAGGTCATCCGCCCCAACCATTTTCTGGATTAGTCCCTCCGCGGCGGTGAGCGCCATCCAAAGCGTGATCAGCAGCGCCAGACTCCTGCTCATCCGCGCGGCCTCCGGCGCCGCTTCCGTTTTTCAAAGAAAGAGAGCAGCGCTTTCACCGCCGAATCGCGGTTGCGGATTAGGATATGGTCCACCTGCATCGATTTGAGTTCCCGGGCCAGCGCTTGTTGCTGTTTCGTCACGCCGGCTTCAAAGGCTTTGCGCACGCTGCCATGGGAGCTGTTCACATAAAGCGTGGCACCGGTTTCGGGATCGCGCAGGTTCAGGATCCCAGCGTCCGGCAAGCTAAGCTCGGCCTCGTCCAGCACCTGCACGGCGATCACGTCGTGTTTTTGGGCCAGCAGGCGCAGGGCTTTCTGGTAGCCGGAATCCAGCAGGTCGGAAAGGATGAAGACCACCGAGCGTTTTTTAAGGATGCGGCTGGCGAAGGTGAAAGCTTCACCCAGAGCGGTACCCGTATGTTTCGGCTCCAGGTAGAGGACGTCCCGGAGGATCTCCAGCGCCTTGTTTCGGCCTTTGCGCGCTGGCAGATACTTCTCCAGTTGGTCGGAAAACATGATCAGCCCCACCTTGTCGTTGTTCGAAAGCGCGGAAAAGGAGAGCAGGGCAATGATCTCGGCCACGCGTTCCTGCTTGAGAGCGATTGCGGTGCCGAAACTTTGGGAGGCGGAAACGTCCACGATGAAAAACACGTTCAGTTCACGGGTTTCCTGGTATTTCTTGATGTAGGGGAAGCCCAGACGGGCGGAAACGTTCCAGTCGATGTCGCGGTAGTTGTCGCCGCTCTGGTATTCGCGCACCTCGGCAAACTCCAGTCCCTGTCCCCGGAAGCTGGAGTGGTACTCGCCGCTGAAAGTTTCGCTAACGCTACCCCGGGCCAGGATCTCGATCCGTTCCACCCGGGCCAGGATTTCCGCCGGTGTGCGGGCTGGCATGGCTGGCTTAGGGTACCTCGATTTCCTCAAAAATGCGGGTGATGATCTCTTCCGTGCTCACGGCCTCTGCCTCAGCCTCGTAGGAGAGGATGATGCGGTGCCTCAAAACGTCTTTGCCCACGGCTTTGATGTCGTCCGGGATCACATAGCCCCGATGCTGAAGATAGGCGTGCGCCTTGGCCGCCCGAGCCAGATAGATCGTGGCGCGGGGGGAGGCGCCGTATTGGATGAGGCCGTTCAGCGCGGAAACCCGCGGATAGCGCTGCGGATGCCGCGTGGCCTGGATCAGGTGCAGGATGTAATCCTTCAGCTTTTCCTCCATGTGCAGCGCCGCGATCACGCCCCGCATGGCTTCCAGATCCTGCGGACGCAGAACCTGTCGCACTTTAAGCTCGCGCTCCACCACCATCCGGTCCAGGATCAGCCTTTCTTCCTCGAAGCTGGGGTACTTGATCTTCAGCTTCATCAGAAAGCGGTCGATCTGCGCTTCCGGCAAGGGATAGGTGCCTTCCTGCTCGATCGGGTTCTGGGTGGCCATCACGAAAAAGGGTTTGGGCAGAGGATAAGTGGTGTCGCCGATGGTCACCTGGCGTTCCTGCATCGCCTCCAGCAGTGCTGATTGCACTTTGGAGGGGGCGCGGTTGATCTCGTCCGCCAGGATGAAATTGGCAAAGACCGGGCCCTGCTTGGGCGTGAATTCCCCGGTTTTCTGGTTATAGACCAAAGTGCCGGTGATATCTGCCGGAAGTAGGTCAGGGGTGAATTGGATGCGTTTGTAGCTGGCGTCGAAAGCGCCAGCGAGGGTACTCAGAATGAGGGTTTTGGCCAGGCCGGGAACACCTTCGATCAGCACGTGCCCGTTGGCCAAAAGACCGATCAGCAGACGGTCGATCACTGCTTGCTGCCCCACGATCACCTTGCCGATCTCGGCCCGGAGTGTGTCCAGAACCGCCGAACTCTGCTCCACCCGCAGGTTTATCTCATCGATGTTCATCATTTCTCCAGATTTCCCCTCCGAAAAAAAACCGGGAACAGGCAGATACCGTATTCCCGATCAGGTTAAATTGTCTATCGGCTCCACGAAGACATTGGCTGTGGCTGTTAAACCGCCTTGCGGACCTTGTTCGCCTTCAGGCAGGAAGAGCAGACTTTCACTTTCTTCACTCCGCTGCCGATGAAGGCGCGAACTTCATGCAAATTCGGATAAAAACGCCGCTTGGTGGCATTCAGCGCGTGGCTGCGGTGATTGCCGACCTGGGCTTGCTTTCCACATATATCGCATATTCTTGACATCTTTCACCGTCCAGATTGTTTTCTTTGAAGCCATCTTTTTCGCCCACGCTTTTTTGACAAGGATTATTTGCGCCGGCTGGCCTCGCTCGCCGGCATTTCAACTTTGCGGGCAAAGGCGCTGCTGCCGGTAGTCCGTGAATTCCCGGATCAGGTCGGCGACAAGTTCCTTGACGCTGATGATCTTTTCCACCAGATAGGCATTGGCCCCGGCAAAGGCGAAACCTTCGGTCATCACACCGTTCCGCGCATTTTGCAGCGCCAGGGCGATGCAATAGGGGGCCTCGCGGTAATCGCAGGTCTTGAGGCATTTCCAGGGGCAAACGAAGGGCTTCTTGATCCCCAGGGCCACGTCTTTCAGAAACTGGTTGTTGATAGCCCGGCCGGGCATGCCCACGGGGCTTTTGATTATCACCACGTCATTTTCCCGGCAATCCACAAACAGCTGTTTGAAAACCTGATCGGCGTCGCATTCATCCGTGGCCACAAAACGGGTGCCCATCTGAACCCCATCCGCGCCGAGTTCCATGATCCGGTACATCTGTTCCCCGCTGAAAATACCGCCGGCCGCGATCACGGGAATGCTTTTTCCGTGCTTAAGCTCCACCTCTTTCACCGCAGCTTTCACCTGCGGCAAAACGTTCTCGAGGCTGAAGTCCTCATCGAAGATCTGCTCCAGCTTGAAGCCCAGATGGCCGCCGGCTTTGGGGCCTTCCAACACCACCAGGTCCGGAACCCGGTGGAAATTGTCCGCCCAGTGGTTGAGCACGATCTTTACCGCCCGGCTGGAACTGACTATGATCCCGATCTTGGTCCTGGTGTTTTGCAGGTAGGCGAGGGTCATGGTGCTGGGTACCTTGAGGGGCAGGCCCGCGCCCAAAAACACAATGTCCGCCTCAGCCTCAAAGGCGGCCTTGATCATTTCATCAAAATCCGAGATCGCCAGCATGATGTTCACCCCGATGATCCCGCTGGTTTCGCGGCGCGCGGCCTGTATTTCCTGTTTGAGGGCGGCCGCGTTGGCCTCTTTGTAAGATTTTCCCGCCTGGGAATGCAGGATGCCCAGGCCCACTGAAGAGATGGTGCCGATCCCGCCTTCATTGGCCACTGCCGCGGCCAGCTTGCTAAGCGATATTCCCACTCCCATTCCGCCCTGGATGACGGGCAAGCGGGCAATCAGATCGCCGATCTTTAACTGGGGCATTCCACTAAGCATCTTGTACCTCGCTTTCAGGCAAACAATCCGGTATGGCGGACTGATGCGCTTGTTTGGTTTGTTCAGAGATCGAATGATTTTCAGGATTGCTATGCCGTCGTGGCGCCTGAGCGGGTCTGATAGTATAGTTTGGAAGATCATCCCAATGTTTAAGTTATTTCTCTGAAGACAATTTAATCCAGCACCCCATTGGCGTCAATGTTAATTTGCCCTTGCGCCTGACATCGCCGCCCAGCTTGCCTTTCATATTTTTTTACTTCTGCAGGGTCTTGTTTTCTCCGGTCTTCCTCAAGCGTTCATGGTTCATTGTTGTATTGCTGGCTTCCCGCGCCCGTCCGGATGCGGACATGGCCTGGACCTTGCCTGGACCTTGCCTGGACAGGTGCGGGACACGAAGGGACGAGGGGAATGGAGTGGCAATCAAAAGAGTTATGCAGAACAGAAAAGTTGCCTGCATGAAGTCCATGGTTCTGCCCCATTTAGTACCTTGAGGCCGCAAAAACCGGTTCCGGTTCACTGGTTGGGCTACCTGGCCGGATCGATACCAATCTCCTTTATGCCCCCCTGTTCAGTGGGAGATTTCGAGGGGGATGTTTTGGGGCAGGCGGATGTCGAAGCGGGAGCCGTGTGGTTTCACCGGCGAATATTCCATGCGCCCGTTGTGTTCCTGCACCAGTTTTTGGCAGATGGGCAGGCCGAGGCCGGTGCCGTTGGGTTTGTTGTAGGTGAAGAAGGGCTTGAAGAGTTGGGTGGCCACGCTTTCGGGGATGCCGGGGCCGTTGTCGATCACGCTGATCTGCAGCCAGTTTGAGGCAAGGGAGGCGATGATACTGATCTCGCCCGTGTCATCCATGGCTTCCGAGCTGTTGCGCAGCAGGTTCGTGATCACGCGGCGGATGCGCTCTTCGTCGAAATAGACGGGATCGAAGCAGTTGTTGTCAATCTTGAGGGAGATGTTGCGTCCGCGCAGCGAAGCCCCGTAGGTTTCCTTCAGTTCCATCAGGAAATTGTTCATGTCCACCTTGCGATGAATGATCGTGTTGGGGGTGCCTTTCACGTAATCCAGCACCTCGCGCACCAATTCATCCACCAGTTTGGTTTGCTGCACAATGCTTTGGGTGAATTCCGAGGCATCCGGATAGAGGGATTCCAGCAGCTGGGCTGTGAGCGAGATCACAGTGAGGGGCGTTTTGATGTCGTGAATGATCTTGCTGGCGGTCATGCCGATGGCGGTGAGGCGGTTGCGCTGGATCATGTCACCCATGAGGTCGGAAAACTTGAGGTTGGTTTCGCGCAGCCTGGCGGAAAGGGCGCGGATCACGTTGAGCATCACGGCAGGCTGGGAAAAACTGAGCTGGCTGAACTTATCGTGAGGAATTTCCAGCAGTTCGGAGGGCTCAAGCGCTGTGGCTGTGGCTGTCCCGGAAGTTTCGCTCAGCAGGGCCAGTTCGCCGCAGAATTCCCCCGCGCCCACGATCAGGGCTGGCTCGGCTTCGCCTCTTGTGGCATTCTTCAGCGCCACTTCGAGGCGGCCTTTTTCGATCAGGTACAGGGCCTGTTCCCCGTCATAATCAAGGGCCAGGCTCTCTCCTTTCTTCAGTTTCAGCCGGTTCAGTTCCTGTGTGAAATTTTCCACCACGTCCTGGTCCAGTCCGTCAAACAAGCCTATGCGCTGATTCTGGTCCTTTTTAGCATTCATCGTTACTCCCCTGAAATTATTGATTGCATCCCTCTGTGCCATGTGGCTGTTTCGCGTCAATCATTTTTTCAGGCCGGCATATAGAGGAGGATATTGTTCATGTTTCCAGTTCCTTGAAGAGCTGCGAGGTCTGGCGCCGGTAAATGGCTCGTCCAGCCAAAGCGGCTCCCAGCAGAGTGGATAGCACTCCGGGGATGAGGCTGGCCAGGGCGTCTGCAAACCGAAGCTCGGTGTAGACTACGTCTTCGGTCATCAGGGTGGTGTTGCGCGCAAAGACGGTCGTATCAAGTCCGTGGAGGTTGAAATACCAGTTTCCGGCCACTCCCAGCAATATCCCGATCAGGGTGCCGATCACACCGATGATCAACGCTTCAAGTAAGAGACTTCGGTACAGGTGGTGCTTGGATTCCCCCACCGCCAGGCGCACACCGAATTCGCCGTAGCGGCGGATGCCATTCATCAGGCCGGAATTCCAGAGCACGATGCCGAGAATGAAGATGAAGACAAAGCTCATTACGCCAAAGACGCTGCCCATCATCGCCAGTAAAAAACCCAGATCGTTCTGTTCGCCCATGGTGAGCATCCGCGGTGAAGCCTGATCGTTTGCCTGGCTGAAACGCAGGTTGAAGCTGTCGCGGAGGGCCTCCACCCGGGCTGGTTCATAGTTGTCGTCCTTGAGGAAAGCGAGGATCTCGGAGGCTCCCCCGGGCATGTTCAGCATGGCGCGAACGTCTGCCAGATCGGCGATCACAGCCCCCCGGTCGAGCGCTTCCACGCCGAAGCGGACAGTTCCGCTCACCGTGAAGGCGGCCCGGGTCAGGACGCCGTTGACGTCCGTTCCGATCAGGGTAACAGGATCACCCAGCTTGAGCTGCAGCCTCTTGAGGGCCTTGTCGCTGACCAGGATCTCGTTGGGCCGGGAAGGTATCCGGCCCTCCACCAGGCCCTTTTCCAAGCCCATCCTCCGGCGTTCGGCAGCGGAGCCGATCAGGTCGCTGGCAAAGCCGGCGATCTCGCCCTGTTCGCGGGTCCCACCCCCAGCGCCGGGCACCTCCAAAAGTGCTGTGAAATGGATCCGCTGCGCCCAGTCCAACTGCGGATGGGCTTCGCTCCAGGCCCGCATCTGGTCCTCAACGTTCACGAAACCCAGATCGTAAGGTTTTTGGCCGATGAGGTCCGCGTAGGCGCGGGTGACCACCTTGAGGTGGCCGGTCTCGAAACCGGAGGTCTGGCGGATGAAGCTACCCATGTAGCCGCGCAGAAAGGCCTGAAAGAACACGATGATAAAGACGCCGGTGCTCACGATCAGCAGGGGAAAAAGGTAGCGGTGGCGGTCTCGGAACACACCCTTGAGCAGAAACTTAAGCATTACGTCCACCTTTCAGCGATTCCACCACGTTTAACGAAGCTATCCTGCGCACGGGCAGCCAACTCACAAAAGCGGTGAGAATGAACATCAGCACCAGCGTGAAGAGGATCAGGGGCAGGGGATAAACGAAAAGCAGAGGCCTGTCGAAGCCCACCATGCCAAAATTTGCGTCCCCCGGCAGGGAAAAACCTTTGACGGCAAAATACCAAAACAGCGGGAAGCCCATCACCAGGGTGACCACACACGCGAAAAGCATGTAAAGGGCGCCTTCCAGGGTGAACAGCCGGGTGATCTGGCCCTTGGTCATCCCCAGGGCTGAAAGCATCCCTATCTCTTTGCGGCGCTTGAATATCGCCAGGGCCTGGGTGTCGTAGATGGCCAGCATCGCCAGAAAGATCATCAGCACGAACAGGAAAGCCTGGCCCACGGCCTTCGTCATCACCATTTCGTTTAGATCGGCAAAGAACTCTTTTTCGGTGATCAGTTCATATCGGGGCGCGGAGATCGATTGCAGGGATCTGTCCCTCAACACCAGCACGGTGGCCACATCCGGAAGCAGCCGGGCCTCCCGCAGGGCATTAAGGTCCACCCACACTGTGCCCGCGTCGAGCGAGGGAACAGGGCAGTCCATCACCTCGGAAACCCGCAGCTCCAAGGCCCGGAAGGCACCGGCGCTGTCCTTCAGCCTCAGCTGGAAAACGTCGCCGGCTTTTAGTTTCGTGGTCTTGGCCATACCGGTACCGATCAGGGCGGGAACGGGGCCCCGCTCCCCGCCAGCCAAACTGGAGGAGGGAAGTTTGAGCACATTCTGCCCGGCGGGAATGCCTTTGACCATCGCGCTGAGCTGGCGTCCGCCGGGAAAGATCACACCGGGCGCGAAAAGGATGGGCACCACATCTCCGGAGGCCACGTGCGGAACTGCTTCCGCGGGAATGGGGGCGTAGCTTTTTTCCCAGGTGAAGCTGTCGTAAGGGTCGTAATTTTCAGAGCGCAGCAGGCCGGAGGCGAATTCCCACTGCTTCTGCTCTGTCCTGGCCAGCACCAGCCAACTGTACCACATCGCCTCCATCCAGATCAGGCTGATGAGCACGGCGGCGATGATGAAGATGTTGATCAGGCTGCGCCAGCCGTTGCCAACTATGTTTCTAAGCGCCAGTTTGAAGATCATCGGAAACCACCTCGCCATCAACCAGCCGGATCACCCGGCGGAGGTATTTGATCACCTTGTCGTCGTGCGTGGCAAAGATAAATGAAGTTCCCAAGCTGGAATTGATGCTTTTCATCGTTTCCAGGATGTGCAGCGAATTCTCCGTGTCCAGATTGGCAGTGGGCTCGTCAGCCAGTACCAGCGCGGGTTTTTTCACCATGGCCCGGGCGATCGCCACCCGCTGGCACTGTCCGCCGGAAAGCTGGGCAGGGCGGCTCTTGAGCTTGTCCGTGAGACCCACCCATTCCAGGGCGTCGCGCACCATTTTGTCACGCTCAGGACCGCTCAGCTTCAGCAGCAGCAGGGGAAACTCCACGTTTTCGTAAACGTTGTACACCGGCAGCAGGTTGTAGGTTTGAAAGATGAAGCCCAGATGGCGGCTGCGCAGTTCACTGGACTGATTCTGGCTGAGTTGGCTCACCTTGTAGCCCAGCACATCAACTTCGCCGGAACTGGGGGTGTCCAGGGAACCGATCACATTGAGCAGGGTGGTTTTACCGCTGCCGCTGGGCCCAACGATCCCGGCAAACTCACCTTTGCCGAAAACCAGATCGATCTTGTTCAAAGCCAGAAAATCCCCTTCCCCGGAGGGAAAGGATTTGCTCATGTTGGTGATGGTCACAGTTTTTTCCATGCTTCCTTCATATACCTTAAACTGATTGTCACGTTTGTTTACGGTTGCGGAGGGGTGGATGGTTCCACCGCGCCGTGGCCGCGTTTCATGAGGCGGGAGATCAGGCCCTGGTAGCGGTTCAGGACTTGGGCCATGAAGCTCGGTTCAGACATTCCGCCCAGGCTTTCTTTGGCGGCCCGGTAGCCGAAATCGTAGAAATCCTGCACATCGGCGAGGTCGAACATGTTTTTGCGGGGGTAGTGGGCGTCGATGAAGAGGTCGGGCGGGTTTTGCAGCATGGCCTGAATGGCCACGAAGCTCTGATTTTGCAGGATGGACTGGATCACCACCTCGTGGGCGCGGAGGTCATTATCGGCCAAAGGTGTGGCCACGCCGATCTTTTCGGCTTCCCGGGATACCGGTGGCAACACGTTGATGGCGATGGTGAAAGCCCCCGGAACCATGTCTTTGAAGGCCATCGGCAGGGGATGTTCGATGCCGCCGTCCACAAAGAGATGGCCCTGCATTTCGTGGGGTGAAAACAGCAGGGGCAAAGACGATGAAGCGCGTAGCGCGCCGGTGAGGGGGCCTTTGTCGATGAGGATGGTTTTGCGAAGGTTGAGGTCGTAGGCCACAGCCACAAAGGGCAGTGGCAGTTCCTCGATTTTCACGGGCCCGATCCATTTGGCGAAGAGGTCCATGATCTTTTTCTTGTTGTGCAGGCTCTTGATAAGGTCCAGAGAAAGTTTGAGCGGCTGGAAAGGCACCCAGCCTGGGTTGAAGACCAGCGCGGATTTGCTGTCCAAAGCCAGGGTCAGGATCTCCTGCGGGCTTTTGCCCATGGCGAGGAGACCGCCCACGATCGCCCCCATCGAGGTTCCCACTATCCCGGTGACTGTAAATTCCTCACGGATGGCCTCGATGGCGCCAATGTGCGCAAGGCCATAGGCGGCCCCGCCTCCCAGGATCAGTCTGGCTTCCCTTTTCATGAACGCCATTTTGGGGAAGGAAACAAATTGTCAAGCAAAACACGCCTGCCAGCCCAACAAAGAAAGCGCGGAAACCCGCTGAGGGGATTTCCGCGCCATTTTGGAGTTGGGATGATTATTATTCCTCGGCAGCTGGATCGGTGAAGGTCCGGGTGCCCAATTCCCTGTCCAGCATAAAGATGCCGTGCATGTTGTCGCCTATCATGTCCAACTGGCTCACGATGCGGTCGGCACTCGCCTCTTCCTCCACCTGCTCGTCCACGTACCATTGCAGAAATCCTTTGGTGGCGTGGTCGTTTTCGGTGATGGCGATGTCCATCAGTTCGTTGATGCTCTTGGTGATGAACTGCTCGTGTTCGTAGGCCGCTTTGAAGGCCTTCAGGGGGTTGCCAAAATCCACGGTGGGCTTGTCGATGGCCAGCAGTTCAACTTTGCCGCCCCGTTCCAGCAGATAATCGAATAACTTCATCGCGTGGAAATGTTCTTCCTGGGCCTGCACCTTCATCCAGTTGGCCATGCCGTCCAGGTTTTCATGGGCGAACCAAGCCTGCATCGCAACGTAAAGGTATTCGGAAAAGAGTTCTTTGTTGATCTGTTCATTGATGGCTTTTTCCAGTGTCTTGCTGATCATGGGTATCTCCTATATGTGTTTACTTAGTTGTTGTTCAATGTTTTGCGTAATGCCTGCCAGGGTGGCGGCGTCCGGGATGTACTGCGTTTTCAGCGGCTCCAGCATCTCAAAACCACATTCCTTGGGATCGCCCAAAAGTTGCTGCAGGATGGGAACGCTTTGCCCGCCCCAGCCGTAGGAACCGAAGGCCAGGCCGATCCTCTGCTGGGGCGAAAGCCCCTTCAGATAATAGATGAAGGCCGCCACGGTGGGCAGAATGGAGTTGTTCAGGGTGGGCGAGCCCACGGCGATGAATCTGGCATCCATCACTTCGGTCATGATGTCTGAAATGTGGTTGGTCTGCAGATTCAGCATGCTCACCTTGATGCCTTTGTTTTCAAAGGCCTGCGCGATGGCCTGGGCCATTTTCTTGGTGGAGCCCCACATCGTGTCGTAGATCACCAAAGCGCGCTTGGGATCGGCCACGTTGTTCGACCAGTCTGTGTAAGCCGCCAGGATCTGGGGGATGTGTTCGGTCCAGATGAGCCCATGGCTGGGGGCGATCATGTCGATGTCCAGTTGCGAAGCGGCTTCCAGGGCTTTCCGCACCTGCGAGGAATAAGGCAGCACGATGTTGGCGTAATACTTCTTGGCTTCCTCCATCACGATATTGAAGGGGTAATCCGCGGCCAGGCGTTCGCTGGAGGCGATGTGCTGGCCGAAGGCGTCGTTCGAGAAGAGGATCTTTTCCTGGGGGCAATAGGTCACCTGGTTGTCCGGCCAGTGCACCATCGGCGTGGTGAGAAAGCTCAGGTCGCGCTGGCCGATGTTGATGCTGTCACCGCTTTTGATCTGCTCAAAGTTCCAGTCCTGCCCGTAATGCATCTTCAAGCCCTTGATGCCGTTGGCGTTGGTGTAGATCTTCGCGTTGGGGATCAGCTTCATCAGCATCGGCATGCCGCTGGAGTGGTCCATCTCCACGTGGTTTTGCACGATCACGTCGATCCTGGCGGGATCGATCACATCGCTGATGCGGGCCAGCATCTCGTCGTAGAGGTAATATTTCACGTTGTCGATCAGCGTGACCTTCTCGTCTATGATCAGATAGGCATTGTAGGTGGAGCCCCGCTGGGTGAGGTAGCCGTGAAAATTACGCAGGTCCCAGTCGATGCCGCCAACCCACCAGATATTGTCTCTTAACTTATACGCTTTCATGATTTTGCCTCATCATTCAAAAATTTGTGCCTCCCGTATATCCTACCTTTATAGTATACCCTCTCCGAGTGGTCCGGGCAAAAAAAACTTTGCTCCCCGGCCCTCACGGACAGGCTGAAGCAGCAGGAATGCCCTTTTCTGTGATGGGGATCAGATCCTATTTGCCAGCACTGCTTTCACCGTGCGGCTTTCTTTTCCACAGGACAGCCGGATGAGATAGATCCCCGCGGCCAGGGACCTTCCCTCCCCGTCTTTGCCGTCCCAGACGGTCTGATGTGTGCCGGCGCTTGTCCCGGCGTCCAGCAGGGTCCGCACTTTCTGGCCTTTGAGGTTGTAAACCGCGATCTCGGCGTGGCCAGCCTCTTCCAAACTGAAACTGATGCCGGCGCTGGGATTGAAGGGATTGGGAAACACGCTCAGCGCGACACCCACTCCCGGCAGCATGGGATCCTCGGCGGGAACGATCTCCTGATATCCCAGGCAGAATCTGAACTGAGGCATAAAGTCCTCTTCCCCGATGTTTGGATAAAAGGTGGTTTCCACGATGGGATAGCCTTCCTGGAAAGTGTAGTCCTTGTATTGGCTCAGGGTCCACCGTTCCGGGTCGAGAGGATAGAGCCGGGTGTAGTATTCTATCGTGTTCAGAAGCCCCTCGCTGTTGTAGCTGTGAAACCTGCGGTATTGCTCGTACCAGGTGTCATCGACAACGAAGTCGTAGATCCTTTCCTCCAGCAGTTTGGAGGGCTGGACCCCGATGAAGAAGGTGCCGTAAACCGGCCAGACGGAAAACGCCAGCTGGCGCAGGTAGGATTCCTGGGTGGTCTGGTCATCATTGTGGTAAACATAGTTCCTGCGTTCCTCTACATACCAATCTTCCCAATCGGCGCTGATCCCGGACACCACTATCTCGCTGGGCCGGCTGGCGGATTCCCAGCTGTAGTCGTATTTTTTCGCAGATGGCGCGGGAGAGTTACTCGAATAAGTGAATTCCACCACCCTTTTCAGGATGTTGGTATCGGGCCAATAGATGAACATGATCTGCTGATAATGCATCATCCCCCCGAACATGTCCAGGTTGGAGTTGATCTCTTGCAGCAGGCCGTTCTCATACTCATACAGCATTTCCCCAAATTGATACCATTCCCCTTCAGAGTAATACTCAATGATCACATGCTGGGGCCAGCCGTCGTCGCTGTACTCAAAGCTCATCCGGTCAGTCAATTCCAGCGGGGCGCCAACCTCCATGGCATAATAATCGTTGATGCACTCGATCCTGCCCAGGCTGTCATAACTGGCTTCCCAGCGTTGATTGTCGATCCACCCGTCCTCGAAATCCTGATACAGCATGCTGTCCATGCCCCGCGCCCCGGGCAACGCTGCCAGGAACTGCCGGGGAGTGGGGTCAAAACCGGTTTCGGGAAGCCACGGCTTTGGTGGACAGCCCGCCCAAACCGCGCCCCCGCAGACAAGCAACCCTGCCATCAAGATCATTTTTCGCATCTTAAACTCCCTGGAAGTTTTATCTCGCCGGATGATCGAGCCATTGCTTCCGGCAATGATGTGATCTTACCGCCGCGTGTTATTTGTCAAGTGATTTTTTTGTTTATTTGGATAAATTTTGAGTCAAAACCACCTGTTCTGCTGATAACCGCCCCAAACCGAGTTTGGATGCTCAATAGGTCAGCTGTTCGATCAGCACCTGTCGCGGGCTGTAAATGTTTCCCTGTGGCAAAATATACCGCCGGGTGGAAACTATTTCATCCGCTTGAAAACAAAACCCTCGGGCCCGCCCTGACAATGCAGTTCCGCCCCTATCACTTCTGGCAGACGGGGCAGTAAAAGGTCCCGCGACCCCCCTGCTTGATCTTGGCGATCTTGTGTCCCTTGGGGCAAAGCTCCTTTTGATAAACCCGCAGGAAATGCTGGAACTGGCCGGTTTTGTCATCCACCCTCCTGAAATCCGAGATCGAGGTCCCGTTCATGGAGATGGCTTCCTGCAGCACGGATTTGGTTTCCGCCGCCAGCTTTCTCAGCTTGGCCAGGCTCAGTTGGCCGGCCGGGGTGCGGGGATCGAGCTTGGCCCGGAACAGGATCTCGCAGGCGTAGATGTTGCCCAGCCCGGCGATCAGCCTTTGGTCCAGCAGCGCGTTCTTGATGGGGGTTTTTCTTCCTTTGAGAACTTTCCCCAGATACGCCCCGCCAAACTCATCGGAGAGCGGTTCGACGCCCAGTTCGGGCATAAATTTGCCCAGGTTGTCCGTTTTGCAGAGCACGATCTTGCCGAAGGTGCGAATGTCGATGAAATGGAGTTTTTCCAGGCCCGAGAGCAGAAAACAGGCCCGCTCGTGGGTCGATGTGCCTGTCATCGCCTCGTCCGTGACCAGCTTACCCGTCATCCGCAGGTGGATGATCACGCTGATCCCGCCCTCCAGCTCCAGGATCATGTATTTTCCGCGCCGCCGGTGGGACAGGAATTTCGCCGGGAACACCTGCCCAGGCAGCTCCGGGTCCCTGACCACCGTGCCCGGATAAAAACAGTCCAGACCGCGTATCTCTTTCCCTTTCAGCTCGTTCGCCACTCCATCCAACACCGTTTGCACTTCTGGTAATTCTGGCATGTCAGTTATCTCTCCCGTGTGTTTTTTCACTTTGAAAACAAGCTAATTCCCCCGGGCCTTTGAGCCAGAAAAATCGTTCATTGCCTGCGTGGCTCCCAATATCAATACGGTATCAATACGGAATCAATACGGATTTCATCCGTAATGATTCCGTATTGATACCGTATTGATATTGGGGAAGAAGGCGGTCCGGACAGGGAATATGTGTTGACAGGATTTCCTGAGCGAAACTTTTGTCACCGAACAACACAAATTTAACAAACGAGGTGGAAAATGCGGATCAGACTGGACCAACGGCTAGAATTGCTCTATGCGGTCATGTTGCTCTGCGGCCTTGACGCGAGTGGAATCTGCGTTGAGGCTGAAGACGAGTTCGCTCGCGCCGCGCGGGAGAAATTTGGCCGGCTGGCAACCCATCCTGCCGTGGCCAGCTTCAACCGGCTGTGGAAAACGGAGATCGATTGGGACACTCTGCCCAATCTGGCGCTGATCCTAACGCCAGACTTCAGGCTGGACGAGGTTTTCGACCCTGCCCGGGTGCAGGAATGCCTGGCTTCCGGAAAGGACTTGGAAGAATTCACAGCCTGCCTGCGCGACTTCCACCGCACCGCGGATTTCGCCGTGCACTTCGAACAGCTTCAGTCGCGCCTGGAGCCCTGGCTGGGGCAACTGAACGAACTGATCTACCGAAGACCGGTGCAGCGCATCCTGGAAGCCTATCTGGGGGTGGACTTTCCGGCCACGGAGGTGTTGCTTAGCACCCTCACCAAGCCATTTCTGTCGATCACGGTTTCCGGTAAACAGGGCGAGACCGTGTTTTGCCTGTGCAGCCAGAGAGGCCTGGAGATCGCTGAAAAGCACGGCAATCTGGAGAGGGTCCTGCTTTCGGCGATCTGGCACGAATTTTCCCACCATGTGATCAACCCGCTAACCTATGGGCTGTTTGATGATATTGACTCCATAAATGACGCGCAGGCGGAGTGGTGCTGCGCCTTGAACGAGAGCATCATCTGGGCGATCAACATCAGGCTGCTGGCGCGGGAAAAGATCATTTCCACGCAGGACATCAGCTGGATGCTCAAAAACGCCGAAGCCAACCGGGCCCCACAGACCCGGATGATGCATGACCTGCTGTGCGATTACGAAGAGAACAGGTCAAAACATGCCGGCATCTCCACCTTTCATCGGCTTTTGGCGGAGGCGGGCGGACCTCCACCCCTTTAGAATCCCCTCATAGAAAGGCATTGGAGCATCGCGGACCAGTTTGAGCCCTTTCACAATAAGCTGCAGAAACCCGGTCTGATCGCAGCCTGAAAACCGCGCTTGGTTTCTGGGATCAGGTTCCGTGGAGGTGACTTCAGGTCCCGGCGAAACGCGATCCCCTGTCCCGCAAAGGATTGCCCGCCCGGCAAATTATCCTTTGACAAAATACCGCCGGCGGCAAATCTATGTTTCCAGAGAAAGGGAGAGACCGAGATGTCATTTGTACACTTGCACAACCACACCCAGTACAGTCTTTTGGACGGCGCCTGCCGGGTTGACAGAATGGTGGCGCTGGCCAAGGAATACGGCATGCCAGCCGTGGCGATCACCGACCACGGCAACCTGTACGGAGTGATAGATTTTTACAAGCGGGCCACCAAAGCTGGCCTGAAACCGATCATAGGCATGGAAGCCTACATCATCAACGGCGAGCTGGACAGCGAACACAACAAAAGCGATACCCGCTACCACCTGGTGCTGCTGGCGCAGAATCACACCGGCTATAAAAACTTGATGATGCTCTCCTCCCTCTCTTTCATCGACGGTTTCTATTACAAGCCCCGGATCAGCAAATCGCTGCTGGAAAAACACAGCGAAGGCCTGATCTGCCTCAGCGCCTGCGTTAAGGGCGAGATCGCCTCCCTGCTGGCCAACGACCGGGAAGACGAGGCCCGGGAAGCCGTGATCTGGCACCAGAAGGTGTTTGGCGACCGCTATTTCCTGGAGATCCAGGATCACGGGCTGGATCTGGAACGCGACGTGATGCCGGCCTTGATCAAACTGGCCAAAGAGCTCAACCAGCCGCTGGTGCTCACCAACGACTGCCACTATCTGCGCAAGGAAGACCACGAGGCCCACGACATCCTGCTCTGCATCCAGACTGGAAAAACCCTCAACGACCCCGGCCGCATGAAATACAACACGGACCAACTTTACTTCAAGAGCCCCGAAGAGATGAAAACCCTGTTCCCGGAAGAGACGGAGGCCTACGCCAACACGCTGAGGATCGCCGACATGATCGACCTGGAGCTGAAATACGACAAGTTTCTTCTGCCTGAGATTGAGACCCCTCAGGAGTTTGAGGATATGGGCTGCTATCTGCGCGCGCTCTGCGACGAAGCGGCAAAGCTGAAGTACCCCGAAATGACGGAAGAAGTGCAGAACCGGATCGATTTTGAACTGGACGTGATCCACCGCATGGGCTTCGATGGCTATTACCTGGTGGTGAAGGACCTGATCGACAACGCGCGCAAGCAGGGTGTTCCGGTGGGTCCTGGCCGCGGTTCCGGCGCCGGCAGCATCATCGCCTATCTGCTCAACATCACGCAGATCGATCCCATCCGTTATGGCCTGCTGTTCGAGCGTTTCCTCAATCCGGACCGCATCAGCATGCCGGATTTCGACATCGATTTCTGCGCCCAGAAACGCGGCCTGGTGATCGACTACATCGTGCAGAAATATGGCCGCAACAGCGTTACGCAGATCATCACCTTCAGCACCCTGGGCGCCAAATCCGTGATCAAGGATGTGGCCAGAGTTCTGATGGTGCCGGCCACCGAAGCCAACAACATCACCAAGACCATCCCCTTCAACAAGAATCTGGAGGAGGCCTACAAGGAATCTCCTGATTTCCGCCATCTGATCGACAATAACGAGCTCTACCAGAGCATCTACAAACACAGCATCGTGCTGGAAGGCCTGATCCGCCAGACCGGCATCCACGCCGCCGGACTGGTGATCGCGCCCGGCGACCTGAAAGAATACATCCCGCTCACCTGCAGCACCCAGAAGGATTCCGACACCAACATCCTGGTGCAGTATGAAGGCCGCTGGCTGGATGAACTGAAATTCCTCAAAATGGACATTCTGGGGCTGAAAACCCTCACCCTGATCCAGAAAACGGTGGATCTGGTGCGCCAGTCCCACGGGGTGGAACTGGACATCGACCAGCTCGACCTCACCGACAAAAAGGTATATCAGCTGCTCAGCAAAGGCGACACGGACGGCGTGTTCCAGTTTGAAAGCGACGGCATGCGCAAATATCTGATCGACCTGAAGCCAAACCAGTTCGAAGACCTGATCGCGATGGTGGCGCTCTACCGGCCCGGGCCGATGAAGTTCATAGATACCTACATCGCCCGCAAACACAAGCGGGAAAAGGTGGTTTACGACCATCCCGTGATGGAAAAGACGCTGAAGGAAACCTACGGGGTAACCGTCTATCAGGAACAGGTGATGCGGATCTCCATCGAGATGGCGAAATTCACGCGGGGCCAGGCCGACACGCTGCGCAAGGCGATGAGCAAAAAGAGCCTGGACATGCTGATGGAGTTCAAACAGCAGTTTGCCGACGGGGCCACATCCAACGGCGTGCGGGACAAGGTGGCGGACAAGATCTGGAACGACTGGCTGGATTTTGCGCAATACGCATTCAACAAGAGCCACGCCACCTGCTACGCCCTGGTGGCCTACCGCACAGCCTGGCTGAAGGCGCATTATCCGGTTGAATTCATGGCCGCGCTGCTCTCGCTGGAAGACGATCCGGCCAAGGTGCCGGTGAAGATCGAGGTCTGCAAGGCAATGGGGATCAAGATCCTGCCGCCCAACCTGAACCGCAGTGACAAGGAATTCAGCGTGCGGGGCAAAGAGGTGATGTTCGGCCTGAAAGCGATCAAAAACATCGGCGACGCCGCCATCGACGCGATCGTCGAAGACCGGCGGCAAAACGGTGCCTATGCCAGCATCTTCAATTTCTGCAGCCGGCTGGACAGCAGCGCGGTGAACAAAACTGTGCTGGAAAGCCTGATCGCCAGTGGCTCGATGGATGAGCTGGAAGGCAGCCGGGCCCAAAAATGGGCCGTGATCGAACAGGCCCTGTCCTTCAACACCGGCGCGCAAAGGGACAAGAGGATAGGCCAGACCTCGCTTTTTGACCTCATCACCACCGACAGCGGCGGCGAAGAATACTATCCCCCCCTGCCGGTGGAGGAACCCTGGAACTATGCCTATCAGCTGGAGAAAGAGAAGGAAGTGCTGGGTTTCTACCTGGGCGGGCATCCGCTCTACGAATACCGCAGCCTGGTGAAACACCTCACCAACACCAGCTCCCAGAACATCAAAAGCTCCAGCGGCAAAGATCTGGTGCTGGCCGGCATCGTTTCCGGCATTTCCCGCAAACGCGACAACAAAGGCAATCCCTACGCCTTCATAGAATTTGAAGACCTCAGCGGCCGCTTTGAAGTGGCGCTCTTCAACCAGGACTACGAAAGGCATTTTTCCAAACTGGCCACAGGCAGCATCTTCTTCGTGTTCGGCAACCGCTCTGGCTACAACGGCAATGAAGACAGCATGCCGCGGATCAGCCCCACGGACCTGGTCCCGCTGGCTGAGCTGCCCCAGCACCTGCGCGGCGAGATCCGCCTGAACCTGACCCTGGCCAGGCTTTCGGAGGAATTTGTGGATGCCTATAAAACCCTCACCGAAAAAAACCGGGGCGGCTTCTCGATCAAGGCCGGCATCACAACGAATGAAGGCGACAGCTACCTGCTGGACGCGCAAAGGAAGATTTTTCCCAGCAACGAGTTTTTGCAATGGCTGGAGGAAAAGCAATACGAATTCAGCCTGAGGGTGGCCCTCAATGGTAAAAGCGGCTGAACTTGCGCTGCTTTTGCTCCTGCTGGCCACGCTGCTGCCGGCCCAGGAGATCATCTTCGAGCACTACGGCACGGGGGTGGACCTGTGGGTTCTGATCCCCTACAACGCCTTGGTATTCAAATCCGGCGTCACCGAATCCAACTTCCAACTGGTGATGGAACTGAAAAACACCAAGACCAAAAAGACGCTGGGTTTCGACCGGGCCTTTGTGGTGCCGAAGCGTTACTGGCTACAGGATACGGCCATCCCGGTGACTTTCAGCGCGGAGATCGGGCCGGGAAATTACCAGGCTGACCTGCGCCTGCGCAACCTCACCCAAGGCGACAAGGTTGATCTGAGGCGGAATTTCACCGTGGGAGAAAACTACACGGAGATCGGCCAGCCCTATTTCCTGCTCCGTAAAGAGGGCGTCACTTTCCAACCCGCGATTCTGCACCCCCTGCCGGTCCCGCTGGAAAGCTGCGTGCTTACCCAGAAGTTCAGCCTGGCCGCGGACAGCGTCCACATCGCCGGAATTGCTGACCCCCGCGTGTTCACTTACCCGCAAGGTTCATACACGGCCGACCTGACCGCCCCAGCCAACGCGGATTCCCTGGCCGGTCTGCGCCTCAGCCTCTATGAAGGCAACATCCGCTACGACATGGCCCCCTTCCTCTACAGCCAGTTGTTCTACTACAACGCCCGCTACAGCTACAAAGACCAGATCCAGCAGCTGCGCTACATCGCCACTCAGAACGAATGGAAAAGCCTGCGGGCTGTTCCGGCGGAAAACATGCCCGAAGTGATCGACAGATTTTGGCAGGTGCACGATCCCAGCCCGGGAACCCTGCGCAATGAGGCCCGCGAAGCATTTTACCAGCGCGTGATGACGGCCGACGAGCGCTTCACCATCCATAAAAAACTGCAGGGTTGGAAGAGCGACCGGGGAAGAATCTACATCAAGTACGGTGAGCCGGACGAGACGCACAGCGAAGTGCATCCGCTGGACCTGTATCCTTACATAATCTGGACCTATTACAGCCAGAAACTGGAGTTCATCTTCGCCGACACCGGTGGTTTCGGCCAATACAGACTGAGGAACAAAGATGAAGAATATTAGAGCATTGCTGCTCTGCCTGGCCCTGACCGGCCTGGGAGCGGCCGCCGCGGCCGAAACCTTTACCATGCACGTGGCTCCGCAGCGCTTTTTGAACAAGGACAACAGCACCATCCTCAACGTGGATTACCAGATACCTTACGGCAATCTCTGGTTTTTGGCCCAAAAAGGCGGCTACTTTGCCGAACTGGACCTGCAGGTGGAAGTGGTGGTTGGGGACAGCGTTGTTTACAGCCAAACCTATCGCGACAACATCGGCATTTCGGACAAAAACGATTCCCGCTCCAACAAAAGCTATCTCAACCGGCTTACTTTCAGCCTGAACAGCGAGCCTTGGTTGCTGCGCGTGAGCGCCAAAGACCTCAATTCACGCAAAACCGCCAACTGGACCTATCAGGCTGAACCGCTGGGCGCGCAGGACCTGCTCAGCGATCTGGAATTATGCAGCTTTGTACGGCCGGACAGCAGCAGTTATCTGCAGCGGTTTCACCGCGGAAATGTCCTCTATCAGACCCAGCCCTCCCTGATCTTTGACAAAACCGAGAGCGAAGACCTCACCATCTATTTCGAGACCTACGCTCCCGCGGACCTGGCCGGCGATACGGGCCTGCTGGTGCTGACCGTGGAAAAGGACAGCGTAATGGTGTTTGACCGTTTTCTGGACTATGCCCCGTTATCCCACAACGAAGGAATCTCCCTGCGCATACCTCTGGAAAAGCTGAGCCCCGGCAAGTACACCGGATCGGTGGAGTTTCAACTGGGAGAACAAAGCCAGGAAAGGGAGTTCATTTTCTTCCTCACCGAACCCAAACAAGAGCAGTTCTTCGTCTTTCCCGATCCGGATGATGATTTCAAACTGCTCAAATACTTCACTGGGGCCACCTCAACCGCAGACTGGAAAACTTACGACCTGGAAACCAAACGCAGATACCTCAGCCAAAGCTGGAAAGCCCTGGCCGCGGCGGGAGCCATGAACACCCAGACCCTGCTGGACCAGATCCGCGAGAGGGTGGACTACGCCAACTCCTACTATAGCCATTTCGAGCAGGGCTGGACCTCGGACATGGGGCGCATCCACATCCGCCAGGGAAAACCGGATGAGATCGAAAAAGGCACGTCTTCCGACGAAGCCCGCTTTGTGCGCAAAGACTATCAGATCTGGAAGTACCAGGGCCGTCAAAAAGCCGTTTACCTCTTTCTGGACATGCAGATGAACGGCAACTCCCGCCTGATCTACGTTGAAGGGGATCAAAGGGAAAGTTCGAACCCGGATTACCTGTATTACCTGGGGGACGACTTCGACACCAGCAAACTCTATAACTGAATATTTACAAACATGTTACGTGACCCTGAGCCTCTTATCAGCGGAATTAACTGGCGCTGGGGACCCACGATTGCCAATCAAACTGGACAGATTTCCATGAGATGGACAGCCAAATCGCGTAACATATGGCAGTTACGGCGTCTAAGCGATCAGATCCTGAAAAATATCACAGTTCCGGCAGGAACGCATCTTCAAGGTGTTCAAGCTTATAGCTGTCGGTGTGGCAAAAATACAACACAATCACCAAGTCAAACCGAATTCTTGACTTGACACATTCGGGATGTTGAATAACATATCGCTGAGCCGTGAGTGTGATGCGCTTTCGCTTTGTGAAAGACACATTCATCATGGCCTGCCTGATAGAGTGTTTGGAGCGTGTTTTGACCTCCACGAAGACCAGCGTGTCTTCCTGAATGGCGATGATGTCGATCTCGCCAGTGCTCGCCCGGAAATTCCTGGCCACGATGGCATAGCCCTTGTTGGCCAGAAATTTGGCGGCCAGGTCCTCTCCCACATGAAAGATTTCGTTTGCTTTTTGTCGCTGCATATGGCAAAAAAAAGCTTGACGGAAAATCTGTCAATGATATTAATGACCCGAGACTAAGAAAAACACCGAAAGGTGGAGGGAAGTATGAAAAAAGTTATATTGAGCGTAATTGTTCTGGCAGCCGTGATCGGCATGATCGAAGCTGCGCCGTTCCAGACGATGGGATTGCTGCGCACGCCAGACGCGTATGTTATTCCTCACAAATCGGCGCAACTGGTTCTGGCTGGCTATTACAGAAACGTGGAAAGACCCTCTTACGTTGACCCGGACAAAAATGGACTCAATTTCTACGGCATGCTGGGGGTAGGCCTGTTCGACCGCGTCCAGCTGGATTTCTTCGGCGGAGATTACGTCTATTTCCTAAACGCCAAAGTCAAGCTTCTGCAGGAAACGCCCAAGATCCCGCAGATCGCCGTCGGCATGGACAACATCCTCTCCCCGGTTAACCGGCGCCGGGCCCAAGATTACAAGCCCTACTACTATTGGGACCCAGAGCAAGAGGCTGTAATTCACTCCAGCCTAAGGGATTCGTTGAATTTAGGCTGGATTGACCATCCAGACAAAACCGACTATGAGTATTTTTCCCCTTATCTCGTTGCCTCCAAGCAAGTGGTGATGGGCGGCATCGACTGGATGTTCAACCTCGGGATCGGAGCTAATCGTTATATTGGTCAAGTGGATCGTTCGCGCTGGTTTAGTGGTCTCTTTGCCTCAGTGGAGATATCGCCCTGGGACAATTTTGCCGTTCAGGGCGAATACGACGGCAAAGACTTCAATGCCGGCCTCAAGTACTCCATCAAGAATTTTGGCATCCGTTTGGGCGCGGAAGCGGTTGAAGACCTGGCCAAAGGTTCCGAAGGCAACGGATATGAAAACAATCTCCGTATCGCCTTGGGGCTTTCCTACCTGTTCGACAGATTTTCGGACAAGAATGCCTCCATCCGTCCGGACCTCGGCCTCTACGCCACCAACATCGGCACCGAACCCGTGATCGTTCCCACGGAGCCCGTGGCCGTGGCCACCACTGAAACCGGCCAGCCGGCTGAAGTGGCCATCGTTACTCCCGGCACCCAGCTTCCCACTCCCGGCATCGTCGAAGCCAGCGCCTACAAAGAACTTTCCCCGGAAGTGAAAGACCTGCTGGCGGAGTTGCGCCTCCTTCGCGAAGAACGCCAGAAAGCGCAAAAAGCGCTGGAAGATCTGCGCAAATGGCTGCAGGAGCTTAAGGAAGAAAACCAATAAATAGTTTTCGCACTGATCACCGTCTGGTGAATGTGCAGGTAAATACGTACATATTTCCCTTGGTCAAGGTTGAGATTCAGGATGCGACCCCCGGCTGCATCCTGAATCCTGCTTATAACTGGCAGGATTGATAACACAGGACGATAAGCGAGCGGGGTTATGAAAAAACTCATCAAACTATATCTGTTGCTAACGCTGACAATGGTTCCCATTGCGCTGGCGCATGCTCAAGATGCGGTGGTCAGTCCGGATGTCCGGAGCGCGATTTACGCGGATCCCAAAGTCATAGAGGCAATAGATTTCCTGAAAGACAGGCTTCCCCAACTGGTGGAGGAGAACAAGTCCCAGGCCGTTGAAGAATACTTGCAGCATTACGAAAGTTTGAGCAAGCTGGACGAGGCTGACCTTCTTTATCTGGTGGGGCATTTTTACTCTGTTGTGGACGACCCCACGCAGGCCATCCCATATTTCGACGTTTTGATCAACGACCCCAAGCTCGGTGACGACGCCAGGATGATGCTCAATCTGCTGCTGTATTACAGGGCTGTGGATTACATCCAGAATCAGAATATCGAGACCGCGGCTCCCTTCCTGGAAGACGTGATGAACCGTTTTTCCACCGGCAAATATTACCCCACCTACATGTTCCTGTGGGCGGACCTCCTGGCAGAGGATGCCGAAGAGGCCAGGATCCAGGGCTACGTTGACGCCTATGAAAACAACAAAGACTGGATCAAAAACACTTTCGTGAACCGCCGGCGGAGCGTGATCGGCCGCCTGGACGCTCTCGATCTGGATTCTTTTTATGCGGACCCAGACACCAGCAAGGCCAATGTCCTGAAAGAGCAGGTTTCCTCCATCCAGCGGGACCTGCAAGACCTTTACAACGAGTTTAAATCCCTGCCCGGCTTGCAGTTCACCGAAGCTCTGAACAGGATCGCGGAAGAAGAAATGCGGCTGCTGGAAAATTTCAAGGCCCAGATCAGGCCGTTCGAATCGCTGCCCCCGATCGATCTCGCCCAACTGGCCTCGCCCGATTACACCGGACCCGAATCAGCCGCCTTCACCCGTTACCGCGAGGGCGCTATTCTGCTGAAGCAGCTTAAAGACACCTCCGTGTTTTACGGCAGGGTGCTGGATGTGATGGACCGCTTTTTCGAGCGGCGCTATGAACTTTTTGTGAACGAAGACGAGTCGGTGGTGGGCAAAGGCTTCAGTGACATGGAGCTGAAACGCCTTATGGACATCGAACGCAACATCAATATCTACACCGATGTCGTGGCGGGGATCGACAAGATCATGGCCGAGCCGAACTATGCCAGCCTGAACCTCGATCTGGGTCCCGAGCGGCAGGAATATGTGGAAAAGATCGCCGACCTGCAAAACCGCAAGGAACGCTACCTAGCTTTCCGCAAGCATCAGGACAGCGTTGAGGAAGCGATCTTTACGGAACTTTTAGACGAATACTACGCCACTTACCGCGATAAACGCTCCCTGGACGAACTGCTGCCGGAAGTGGAAGACGTGATGCTCACCATGATCCGGGAAAATTATCCCAAAGACCAGCAGGGCGTGATCGAAAAGCAGTACGCGCAAACCCACAAGGTTGGCCTGAAAGATTTTCCCATTAACGACACCTTCATCGCCAACCTGGATTTCCTGGGACTGATGGTGGACTATCGCAAGATCCGCTATCAGGAGCAGCAGCGTCTGGCCAAGGCTGATTCGCTGGGCGACGAGCAGCAGCGGGCGGAATATCAGAAGATCGTGCAGGACAAGGCTGAGCTGTTGGAAAGATATGAGGCCTTTGTTGCCGCCAATCCATATTTTCAAGCCATGGAGCAGCCCAGCGGCGGATATTTGCTGAACAATGCCATCATCTATTACAACATGGCCGAACTGCAGTACGCGGTTGATCTGGACAATCCCGAGAAAGCCCTCGCCCATTATAAAATGGCCTTGGAGATCGAGCCGGATTTCTACCTGCGGGACCGCGCCCTATACAACATCGGCTACTTAAGCAGCGAGGCCAAAAAAGTTGCCAAAAACGCCCAGATAGAGCAGTTCCGTGCCGCCAACCCCAATCAGGAGAGACCGGACCGGCTCAAATTCGCTGAGGCTGATTTCCGCGAAGCCCTGGATGCCTACACAGAGCTGGTGGATTCAGGCAAGTACGACGACTCGCCCTATTACGACGAGGCCGTGTACAGGCTGGGCATCCTCCATTTCCTGATCGGCTCGGACGCGAATGAGCCCGTCACCCACTATGCCGAAGCCAACCGCCGTTTCGACTCGCTGGTGAACGATCCCGACAGCGTCTACCATCATGATGCCCTGTACCAGAGAGCTTGGGTGAACCTGAACCAAGGCGACGAACAATCCCTTAAATCGGCCCTGGCCGATTTTGTCACCCTCATCGGAGCGGCTGACAACAAAGAGATCACGGATGCCTATCTGGCTCAGGATTACCGGGATAACTCCATCGACAACATCGCCTATTCCCTCATCGCCCTCGACGGCATCGATTTCAACCAGGAATCCAAGGGCGTGGGAGAAATCCGCAGAGCCCTGGCTGAATATTCCGATATCAAGGTGAAAACCCTCATCCTGGACAAGGCCGCGGGCATGAAAGTGGATATGGAAGCTCCGCTGCAGGCCATAGATTTCATGGAACTCCGGCTTCAGACCTCTCCTTATGAATTGCAGAACCCGGCTGTGGTGGATTCGATCATCAAGCTCTATTATACCCCCGGCCTGGAACTCCGTTCCGGCATGGACCTTACCCGGATTCGCGACGACAAGCTCGACTTCATCAAAGCCACCTATGGCAAAGACACGCCGTGGTACCTGGAAAATGTTAAGGATGCGGACGCGGCAGCGCCGGAATTGAGGGCGCAACTGGAAATCATCCGCGATGCCTATGAACAGATCCGCATCCGCCATTACAACAACCTGATCGATTCTGCCTCCAAAGCTGACCAACAGCTTTACGAGTTTCACATCGAAGCATATCAGCAGTACACCCAGCTGTTCCCCAACACCACTGTCCTGCAAGCTTTCATAGACGGGAACAGGCTAACGGAAATTCTGTTGGCCAGCCTTTTGGCTGAAAAGCGCAACGATATCGAAAGCTATAACTTTGCGGCAACCAAGCTCACGGATTACAATCAGGATTTCCAGGGGAACCCAGATTACTTCAACAACGAAGGTCTCATCTACAAATACAACCAGCGGATCTACTCGCTGTCCAAACCCGCCCCGGAAGATGACGCGACCTACTCACAGTATCGTGGTTCCGCGCTTAGATTTTACAATGTGCTGAAGGCATCCCAAAACCCGGAAGCCAGAAGCGGCGCGCCGGCGATCCTGATGGACCTGGCCGCGGTTGAACTGCACCACGGCCATCCCGACCAGGCCAAAGCTCACTACAACACCATCCTGGCAAGCGGGATGGAGATCGACAGGGCCACCAGCCGCAGCATTTATCTGAACCTGGCCAAAATCGAGGAAGACAACGGCAACTTCAGCGAAGCTGAAAAAATGTACATCGCCGCCAAGGGCTTTTCCAACAACGCTACCGATGCCGGGGAGATCGAAAACCTGGTCCGGCTGCAGATCCAGAACAACTATGAAAAGGCGGAACAACAGGGTGACCAGCAGACCGTTGCCACAGAACTGATCCGTTTGGCGAATAAATTTAACGACGAACCTTCCCGCAGCCAGGGCTACCTGTTTATGGCCTCCGAGGCTTACGTCAAAGCCGGGCTGTACAATGAAGCCATCGCCCTGAAAACTGATCTGGCCGCGGTGAAGACCTCCATGGACGAGAAATACGCGCTCTACGAACAGAGCTGGACCATAGCCCAGACCCAGATGAAAGACTCCGCCAAGGCGCGAGACCTGAAAAACGATTTCATCCAGCAGTTTCCTGCCAGCAACCTGGCCTTTCTCCTCAGGGTGGACCTCATCGAGGCAATGCGTCAAGATGCCGCGCAGCGCAGCAACGCAGCAGCGGCTTACATCGACCTGCACAACGACGTGAAAGCAGATCGGATCGACAGCGGCGACATCAAGCCGGAAGAGATCTATCTTTGGGCTGTGGAGATCTACAGCAGCGAAGACGATCAGGAAAAAGTGGTCGAGGCCCTCACCTACTTCACCCAAACCTATCCCAAACACAAAGAAACGCCCGGTTTCCTCACCATCCTGGCTGATTCCTACCTTGCCCGCCAGGATCAGCAACGCTTTGAATACTACGCGCGGGAACTCTATCTGAGCGACAGCAGCAAATCTGAACGCTATCTCACAGTTGCCAACCGCAAGCTGGGAACCCTGGCCCAAGAGTTTGACACTGCCTACGCCGCCAGGAACTGGGACCTGGCTTTCCAGAAAAGGGACGAATTCAAGCGCCTGGAAGCCGAATACCGCGGCGAAGGTTTGCCCGTGGAAAGCACAAAAGCCCATGAGGCCTTTGCCTTCGCAGAATCCGAGTACGCCATCCTGCAAGCCCGCCAGGCTTTTCTGGACGGCTTCGACCGCCAGCTGAACAGCATCGAACGCGGCAATTTCCTCACCGCGTCTGCCAACCAGCTGTTGCCAGTGGGCGCCGGAACCACCTGGCAGAAACATCTCTTTGGCGGCACGCCCAACCTGGTGCCTTCTTTCCAAACCAGATCCGAGCTCGAGGTGGCCAAGATCGTCAAGCTGCTGGACCAGACAGAGGCCGATAACCTGGATAACGAACGCCGCCTCAGGGCGCTGAGTTTGATCTGCCAGATAAACGACCGCGCCGCCCAAGTGGTGGAAACCCAGATCGATAAATACATCCAGGTCTCCAATGAACTGGCCCCCTTCCGCGACCGCAAGAGGTTCAGCCAACAAGAATTTGACAATATGGTCAGCACCGAGATCAGGCCTTATTCCCAGCCCTATATTGACGTATATTACAACAATTCGAACCTGATCTACCAGGACATCTACAACAAATATTTCACGGCCGGCTACTTCGACCAGTACACCACCAAGGCTGAGGACAAGCTCATCGAACGCAACTTGCTGCCGGAATACACCGAGGTCCGCCATGCGCTGGATAACGCCTGGAACGCCTGGCTGGCCAAACCTGCAGGCGGGTCTCAGAAGATCGACTCCACTTTTGGTTCCCTGATCCTGGATGACGGAAGGATGCTCTCCACTTACAGCGTTCCCTCCCAGCACGAGCTGATTTTGGAACGCGAGTTCGAGTTTGAGGTCGTTCCCCGCTTTGCCTATGTCTATCTGGCTTACGAGCAGGATCCCCGGATCGTGGTAAACGGCAACGATATCGATCCTGTTTTCATCCCCGTTTACAAAGAGGATTTCGGCACCGTCTTCGCGATCCGCGTCGACGGAGAGGCTTGGAAAAGCGGAGTGAACAGCTTCCGCGGAGTTTTCCCCAACGCCGTGATCTCAGAAGAACCGATCCATTTCAGTACGAGTTTCTTCTTCGACGCAGCGGAAATGTCCACCACAATCCCCACCGAAGTTATCACCCTGGTGTCCAATACTGACTGGACTGTGATCGGAACTGATCCTGATACTGGAGAAGAGATCAGGTCCTACGCCAGTTTGGCCCCGAACTTCGAACTTCCCATGGACAGGTCCACCTTCCTGCAAAATGCCTCCGCGCAGCCCATCTGGGCATATGAGACGCAGGAAAGCCAGCAGACGGCGGTAGTATTTGAAAAGGAATTTGAGCTGTCCGCCGGTTTCGTGGATGGATATCTCGATTTTGTAGCCCCGGACAACGCCAGGCTGTTCCTTAACGACCAGCCCTTGGGCCCTGTTTACGAACTGAACTACGATACAGAGCCCTTCCTGGTGTATCCGGTGCGGGCCAGTTTGCCCGCTGAGCATCTGAAACCCGGCTTGAACAAGCTGCGCATCGAAGTTCAGAACAATTCGCCCAACCGCGGCATGATCGCCGAACTGGGCTTCACAGTATCCGCCAAGGAGTGAAGAGATGAAAAAGACATTCCTGATCAGCCTTCTGATCCTGCTGGGAGCTTCTGTCTGCCTTGCCCAGGTGGACAGCGGTGAGACGGTCGTTACAGAGCCCGTGGAAACAGAAGTGATCGAAGGACGCGACCTGCAGATCCAGATCAAGACCATGATGCCTGACATCAGCGTGATCCAGATCAAAACAGATACCTACGCTCCGGCGGCAAAATACGATTTTACCATCAGCTTGGCCGCGATCCAGGCTGAGAGCAACAAACAACTTACAAATTGGAAACAAGAAATATTAACATGGCTAGAGGAGTCAAAATGAATGCTAAGCACATCGTTCTCGTAATCCTAACCCTGGTGATCGGCCTTGGGGCCTTGGCGGCGCAGGAAGCGCAGGCAGCGGAAGTTAAAACAGACCCCGTGAACCTTGCCACCATTTTCAGGGATAGCAATCAGCAAGGTTTCTTCGGATATCTGATCCTGCTGGTTTTCATCGTCGGCATCGTTTACGCGGTCATCCGCTACATCCAGCTGTTCCACAAAGAACGGATCAACGCCCAAAATCTATACAAAAGCCTGAAAGGCTATATCAAGAACGACCAGATCGAAGAAGCCATCAAGATCACGGAAAAAATGAAGGGCACCACCCTCGGCTTCATCTTCTTCAGCGGCCTGTCCGTATATAAGGACGTGCGCAGAACCGCCGCCAAGGAAGACATGAGCGCCCAGGTGCAGAACGCCCTCGACGAAGCAGTGCTGCAGAAAGTTTACAAGATCGATGCCGGCCTCTTCTGGTTTGACACCCTGGCCCAGGTTTGCACCTACCTCGGTCTGCTGGGCACCATCTGGGGCCTGCTGGCCGCTTTCAACGCCCTCAGCCGTCCCGACGTGCTTGACAGCCAGAAAAACATCATGCTCTCAGCCGGCATCAAAACCGCCATCGGCACCACTGCCCTCGGTTTGATGGCCGCCATCCCGCTCACCCTGATCAAGGGCTGGCTGATAGGCAAAGCTCAGAAGCTTATCAACGAGATCGACGAATACAGCGTAAAACTCATCAATCACATCAATATTTCAGCTAAAGGATAAGATCATGGCATACCGTCCTTCAGCCGGAAGGAACCAGCATCCAGTATCAGTTCCGAAAGTTCCGGACCTGGTGCCGATCATGAACTTGTTTCTCACCGTCATCCCTTTTCTCTTGCTGATGCTGGTGATCACGCAGGTTGCGCTGGTGGCCTTCAACTTCTCTGCCGCGCCTCCCGGCCAGCCCGCGACGGTCGACGGCACTGAAGGCTTGAAAAAGGATGTTCCGGAAGTAACCGTCATCATCACGGCCTCGCAGGATTCCCTGAGCACCACCATCCCTGGTTTTGAGATCAGGGAACCAGGGCGCGACCCGGGTATCGTGGGACTTTCACTTGGCCAGTACAACTATGTCATGCTCGATGCCGGCCTCAAGACCATCCGGGATAGGTTTCCGGATCTGCGGGACATCAGCGTGGCCCCTTATGATGACGTTCAATACGATGTCCTGATCAAAACCATCGATATCTGCCGGAGCAACGACTTTGCCAATGTTCACTACAAAGCCCCGCAGGTGCGCTATTACGTGATGGGGGGACAATGAGCAAAAACCTGAATCCCCAAAATCTCAACCGCAGGGTGCGCCGCAAGTTCCCGGATGGAACTCCGCTGTCCATCATTTCCCTGGTGGACATCCTCACCATTCTGCTGGTGTTTCTGCTCAAAAACGTTTCCATGGAAGTGCAAAAACAGACCATGCCAAACAACATGACCTTCCCGGTAACCATGCAGAAGCGCGATCTGCTAGAAAACAAAGGCACCACCGTGGTCCAGATCTACCCGGACCGGATCCTCCTGGGCGAACAGGGCATCCATTTCGGCAGTCTGGAAGAATTTGCCTCTGACCCTGACAAACGCACCGAGATCCTCTCGTATCTGCAAAGCACAGCCACGGAAATAGTTAAAACTTCGGACGCCAGCGGCAATCCCACCCCCACAGCCCTGCTCATCCAGGCGGATAAAAGCATCCCCTGCTGGTACATTACGGAGTTTGTGAGCCTGGGAACCAGTTCCTTCTATGAATACATCTATTTTGCCACCCTCCTGGAAACTGATTGGCTTGAAAAAAGTAAATCGAACACCAGTGGGTAAGGAGGTATGATGGCAAAGACGATACTGAACCTAAGCCTCAACTACCGGGGAAAACATCTGGACACCATCCGCCAGGGAACCGATTTTGTCAACAAATGGCAGATCGGAACAGATAAGCATCTCTTCTGGCAGATCCTGGACGACACCCAAAAATTCCCCAGCAAACATAAGCTCCTGGTCAAGCGTGGAAATGACTTCCATCTGCAGCTGCCGGACGGCTCCCACCTCAGCTGCAGCAAGGACGGAAACCCGCTGGACGCCAATTTCCTGAAACAGAACGGCATCCTCTCCGGCTCGTTGCTCAAGTTGCGCAACGACCTCAGCGGAACCGTGCAGATAAATCCGGATTACGAGATCCAGTTCGGCTACTCCGAACCGCGTAAAACGGTTCTGCGCCCGGAAGAACAGGCTGTGGTGAACAGCAGCTTGCAGCCGGCCACTCCCTCCGCGTCGGAACGCACGGAAACTGGACTGATCCTGCTCTTTCTCATTCTGGGCCTGGCCTTCGTGCTGATCTACGACCTCGTGATCAAACCCAGGATGGACAAGGAAAAAACCCTCACGGAAACCTTGGCGGAACTGGAAAGAGTGCGCAGGATAGAACCGCAGCTGGGTTTGACCGCGCCGCAAGCCACCACGCCGGATACACCTCCGGAAGAACCGAAAGCCGGCGATACCGCAGAGCCAAAGAAACCCGGCGGCAAACAACCTGCCAAACCCACCACCCGGACCACCGGCACAACCGGCGCCCGGCAGGACCAGGGAGTTCCCGACAAAGGCCAGATCTTCGGCACCAACAGGCCCGGAGCCACCTCCGGCACCAGCAGGCCTCAAACAGCTTATGCCGTGACCGGCCTGCAGGATTTTGTCACCGCCCGTCCCGGCGCCAGAGGTTCCGCCACCGGCACCAGACCCGGCTCCGGAACATTCGATCCCAAAGCCTCATCAGGTTTTACCGGCTCCTTCGATCCCAAAGCCACTTCCGGCTTCAATGCTTCAGCCTCGGATGTGGGCCGGGTTGCCACAACCCAGCCCGGCGGCCCCGGATCGACCACCCGGCCGAACCTGCCCACCCAGACGTTCACCGGCGACGCTTCCAAGCTTCAGACCCCCTCCACCAGCCAGTGGCCCACCGTGCCATCGGCCCGGGAGGAAACTGAGAGGGTTACCCAGTCTGTGGTCAAAGCCCCGGATATCAGCAAGATACCCACTCCGGAAGTGAAGATCCCCAAACCCGCTTCCTCCGTTCCGGACGCCGACGTCATCTACAACCAGATCGCCGCCCGCAAAGGCCAGATCGAGCAATCCTACAAAAAGAACGTTGCCATCAAGAAGCAAACCGGCTCCATCACAGTGCTGATGGACATAGCGGAGAACGGCAGCGTGTCGGCCCGCGTAACTTCGAACAGCGCCACCTTCACTCAAAGTTTCCTGAGTGATATCCAGCGGATCGTGGAATCCTGGCGCTTCAACGTCTCCAAACCCACCAAATACCAGTTCAAAATGAACCTCACTCAAGCCTAAACAACTACGAGAACATATCCAACCCCGCTCCACCGGCGGGGTTTTTTATTACCTCTGATCCGGATGCGCAAGTTTTCCCCTTGACCGTTCCCAGGGCTGTTACCCACTATGAATGGAGCTTGAGGGTGAACAGTACCTTTTCAAACAAATGGCTTCCGGCAGGCTCCGCCCTTATCACACTTCCCGTACACATCCCATTCACTTCCCGCTAACTTCCCGCCTGGCAGGGGGGAAGTCAGCGGGAGGCGGACAAGAGGCGGATAGGAAAGGGCTAAGGGCGGGATTTTCAGGAACACAGGCCGCACCGGGCAGATTTCCATTGACACAAAAGCCCCTCCCTTCAGCCTTTGACCATGTATTACTACGCCGTGCACCTGCCCCTGGTCCTCACCCGGGAATTCCATTACAGCTCCAAAGTGGAGATAAACACCGGAGCGAGGGTCTTGGTGAGCTTCAACCGCAAGGACATGATCGGCATCTGCGGTGAGCGAATGCAGGGCCAGCTTTCCGACAAGATCCGCTACAAACCTGTGTTGGAAGTGTTGGACGACGTCCCGGTGCTGGGACCCCGGCTGCTGGAACTTGCCAGGTTCATGGCGGGATATTACGCCTGTTCGCTGGGCAGCGCCTGTTTCGCGATGCTGCCGGCCTGGCTGGTGCCGGACATCGAGGCCGAGGTGAAATGGCTGGCAGCGGAGTTTCCAGAATCATTCAGGGTTTTGGAACCCGCTTTGGGGGGAGGCGAGGCCAGAAAAGTATCCGAATTGCGCAAGCTGCTGAAAGGGGCACCGGTGCTGCATCTGATCGAACAGGCCGCGGACCTGGGCCTGCTGGAAGTAAGGCGCAAACTGAGTTCCCGCGACAAACCCAAAACGGTCAATTTTGTCCGCCTGCTGGACCGCGAGCCCGATCTGGGGCAGTTTCCGCCCAAGCAAAAAGAAGCGCTGCAACTGATGCTGGCCATCCCCAAGGAGGAGTTTCCCCTCTCCGAGATCAGCGCCACCGTATCCTATTCCGTGATGCACGCGCTGCAGAAGAAAGGCTTGCTCAGCATCACCCCGAAGCAGGTGGAGCGCGAGTTTTTCAGCTACGAAAGCGGCGCCGGCCCCAAGGCCGTCACCTTGAACGCAGAGCAGCAGCAGGCGGTGCGGGAGATCTCGCGGCAGGCGGATGGATTCAGGGTCGATCTGCTCTACGGCATCACCGGCAGCGGCAAGACCGAGGTCTATATTCCTCTGATCCGGGCCTGCCTGCAAGAGGGCAAAGGAGTGATCTTCCTGATCCCGGAGATCGCGCTCACACCTCAGATGGTGGAACGCTTCCAGGGCGAATTCGGTTCCACTCTGGCCATCTCCCACAGCCAGCTGAGCGACCGGCAGCGCCTCAGCCAGTGGCACAAGATCGCCACCGGAGAATGCCGGCTGGTGATCGGCGCCCGCAGCGCGGTCTTTGCCCCCATGCCGCGCCTGGGGCTGATCATCGTGGATGAAGAGCACGAGCAATCTTACAAACAAGACAACAATCCCCGCTACAACGGACGCGACCTCGCTGTGGTGAGGGCCAGGCTCGAAGGCGCAAAGATCGTGCTGGGCAGCGCCACTCCCTCGCTGGAATCCTGGCACAATCAAGAGATAGGCAAATACACTCTGCACACCCTGAGCAGCCGGCCGCTGGACATCAAACTGCCCGAAGTGCGCATCCTCTCGCTGCAGGAGGATTACCAGCAGCAATTGCTTTCCGACGAACTCATCGCCGCCATCAGCGCCCGCCTCGAGAAAAAGGAACAGGTGATCCTGTTTCAGAACCGGCGCGGCTTTTCCTCTTACATGCAGTGCCTGAAATGCGGCGAACTGATCAAATGCTCCAACTGCGACATCAGCATGTATTACCACCGCGACCGCGAGGAAATGCACTGCCACTACTGCGGCAATGCCTATCCCAGTCCCCGCAAGTGCCCCCACTGCGGCAGCTACACTTTTTCCTACGGCTCACCCGGCACCCAAAAAGTGGAGCAGCTGCTCCAGATCCTATTTCCCCAAGCCCGGGTGCTGCGTCTCGATTCCGATTCCGCGCGGAAGCAGGACAGCTACAAAACCATGTACCGCCGCATGAAAGACCGCGATGTGGACATCCTTTTGGGCACCCAGATGATCTCCAAAGGGCTGGATTTCCCCGCTGTGACCCTGGTGGGCATCATCAGCGCGGACATCAGCCTCAACGTGCCGGATTTCCGCTCTGCCGAACGCACTTTCCAACTCTGCACCCAGGTGGCAGGTCGCTCCGGCCGGGCGGACAAACGCGGCGAAGTGATCGTCCAGACCTACAATCCCACCCATTACGCCATCGTGCACGCCGGAAACCAGGATTACCGCGCTTTCGCGGAGGAAGAGCTGGAGCACCGCAAGCGCCTCAATTACCCTCCCTTCTACAGGCTGGCCCGGATCCTCTTCCAATGCGCGGACGGACCCCTGCTGGAACAGGAAATGGCCCTGCTGCAGGAAAAATCCCTGCTGGTGGCAGCCACATTTGGGGCAGCCGACATCTTTCTGCTGGGACCGGCACCGGCGCCTTTTGCCAAAATGAACAACCTCCACCGTTGGCATTTGATCATCAAAGCCCGCACACCTTCCATCCTGAAGCAGTCTTTGGAGCTGATATCTGAGCTTTACACACCGCCCGGCGCCATCCACTTCCATCCGGATGTGGACCCGCTCAGCCTGATGTGAAGCCAGCCGCCAATTTTTCCCTTGCCAAAATACTCAAGCGACAAAAAATGTGAAAAACAAAGGAGTTATCCCATGACCGATAAAGAAAAGAACGGCTGCAAATGCGGCGAAGAATGCCACGACCACGACGAGCCCTGCGATTGCGAAGGCGAAGAGTGCGAAAGCAACACCATCACCATTGAGCTGGAAGACGGCAGCAGCAAGGACTTCATCGTTCTGGACGTGATCACCCACGAAGGCAAGCAGTACATGGCCCTGGCCGAAGTGGATTCCATGGAATACGACATCATGAGCTGGGAAGTGGACGGCGAAAACGTGGAACTGAGCGTGATCGAGGATGACGCTGAGTTCAACGCCGTGGCTGCCAAATTCGAAGAGCTGTTCCAAAACTACGAAGAGGAGCCCGAAGACTGACCCAAATCACGCAACGGGACCGACATACCACCAGGAGCCACAGGCGGATGGACAGGAGGATGAGACGTGCGGGCTGACCTGATCTTGCGGGATTGCAGGCAACTGGTAACCCTGCAGGGCGGCGCGGAGCCGCGCACCGGAGCGGCCATGAACGATCCGGGCTGCATTGCCGGTGGCGCTCTGGCCATCAAAGACGGGCGGATTCTGGCTGTGGGCACCACAGACGAGATCATGGCCGCCCATTCCGCCCCGGAAGTGGTTTCCGCGGCAGACCAGCTGGTTTTGCCGGGTTTTGTTGACTGCCACACCCACCCCGTTTTTGTGCACACCCGCGAGGACGAATTCGCCCAGCGCCTGGCCGGAAAGTCATACGTGGAGATTTCCCAAGCCGGAGGCGGCATCCGCGGCACGATCAAAACCACCCGCGACGCCTCTGAGGACCTGCTCTTTGAGCTTGCCGCGAAACGCGTTCGCAAAATGATCTCGCTGGGCACCACCACGGTGGAGGCCAAGAGCGGCTACGGACTTGATACCGCCAGCGAACTGAAGCAACTGCGCGTGATCGCCCGGCTGAACTCGGAATTGCCTGTGACCGTGGTTCCCACCTTCATGGGCGCGCACGAATTTCCCGCGGAATACAAAGACAACCACGCCGGCTACATCAGGATCCTCTGCTCTGAGATGATCCCCGCTGTGGCTGAACAAGGCATCGCCCGCTTTTGCGACATCTTCACCGAGGCCCACGTTTACGGCATTGAAGACAGCAGAACGGTGCTCAACTGCGCCAGAGAACACGGTTTGCCGCTCAAAATGCACGCGGATGAGATCGAACCCATCGGCGGGGCGGAACTCGCGGCAGAACTGGGCTGCGTATCCGCCGACCATCTGGGAGCCGCATCCGACGTGGGCATCCAGGCCCTCAAAGCGGCCGGCGTTATCCCCGTGCTGCTGCCCGCCACGCTCTATTCGCTGGCCAGCAAAAACTATGCCCGCGGCCGCCACATGATCGACAGCGGCCTGCCTGTGGCCATCGCCACGGATTTCAACCCCGGCAGCTGCAATTGCGATTCGCTGCCTTTCATCATGAGCCTGGCCTGCCTGCAGATGGGCCTTTCCCCCGTGGAAGCCCTCTGCGCCTGCACCCTCAACGCCGCCCACGCCCTTGGCCTGGGGACGGAACTGGGCTCGCTGGAACCGGGAAAGCTGGCCAACTTCTGTATCTGGGACATCCCCTCCCTGAATTTCATTCCCTACCATCTGGGTTCTTCACATATCACGGCAGTTTACGCCAGTGGCAAGCTGGTCCACACTTCCTCAGCATGAACGGCAACAGCGGCGAAAACGCCTACACCATCATCGAGACCCTGCACAAATCGAGGCAGTTTTGCGTCTATAAGGCCCGCAACTATTTCAGCGGCAGGATCGTGACCATCAAAACGAACGAGCAGCGCTTCCGCTCAGACGCTGACCAAGTGGCCCAGCTGCGCGGGGAAGCGGAGACCGGCCTCCGGCTGAAACACCCCAATATCCGTGAAACCATCGGTCTGTTCGAGAATGGCGGCACCGTTTACATGGTCAGCGAGTTCCTCGAAGGCGATCCGCTCAACGGCATTCTGCGCATCCCGCACGTGGACATCAGCTACAGCCAGGCCATCAAGTGGACCCTGCAACTGCTGACCGCTCTCGAACACGCGCACAAGCATCTGATCCTGCATTTGAACCTAAACCCCACCAACATCATCATCACTCCGGATTACGACCTCAAGGTGCTGGGCTTCGGCAAATCACCCCATGCCTGGAAAATCGCCGATCCGGAACAGCACGCCCACCATCCCGTGCTCTTCACCCCGCCGGAAGTTTTTCTGGAGGAAAACCCCGATGAACGTTCGGATCTCTGGTCCGCCGCCGTGATCGCCTGGCTGCTGCTGCGCGGCAGACTACCCTGGGAACTGGACCGCCGGGAAAGCCCTTCCGCCCAGAAACAGATAACTTTCGGCCAATATCCCCTCAACCCGGATCTGCCTGGCAAACATATCCCCGCCTGGCTGTTCAGCGTTCTCAACAAGGCTTTGCAAATCGATCCCGCCAGGCGTTTTGCCAGCGCCGCAGAAATGCGGGAAGCGCTGGTCACGCAACAGGAATTTACCCTGGAAAACGACGGCGCCGGATCCGTTTCTGAACCTCCAAAAGCTCAACCTGCCCTATCTGCAGACAACCAGTTTTCCCCTCTCGGCGTTCCCACCGTGGAACCCAAACCTTCCCTGGCGGACACCCAGCCCGGAATCCCTTCCCGAGGCGTGAACACTCTGCTGGGCAAGCACCCCGGCGACACCACCGTGGACGGGCCGGTCCAGAAAATTCCCATCAAGAGAAAGGAAACCTCTCCGGAACTCAAGAAACTGCAGAAGACCTTCCGCGTCCTGGGCGTCATATCGGCCTGCATTCTTGTCTATATCATCCTGAAATACCACGTGATCAAGGACGGGGCCATCTTCGGCCAAGCTGACGACGGTGGCGCTCCCGCGCAGGTGACAGACGCGAAACCGAAGGTAACGAACGTGCCTCTGGAGATGATCTATGTTCTGGGCGAAACCGCGATCATCGGCAACAACGGCCCAGACGCCAAAAACGATGAATATCCGCTGCTGCAAATGCAGTTGTCCTCGTTCATGATCGCGCCCCGCGAGATCACACGCGCGCAGTGGGCCATGGCCAATCCCGGCTTCGAGTTTTCTGAGGAGGAAAAGGACCTGCCCGTCACCGGCATCACCTTCGACGAAGTGGTGGCATTTTGCAACGAGAAAAGCCGCCTGGACAATCTGCAGCCCTGCTACGAGTATCTCGGCAACGGCGTGAGCTGCGATTTCAACGCCAGCGGATACCGCCTGCCCACCGAGGCGGAGTGGGAGTATGCCGCCAAAGCCAGACGCACAAACGCTTTCACCCCCTACAGCGGCTCCACGGTCGCGGACGTGGTGGCCTGGTATTCCGCCAACAGCGGCGGCAGCCTCAAACCCGTGGGCCAAAAACAGCCCAACCAGATAGGACTTCACGACCTCAGCGGAAACGCCGCGGAGTGGGTCTGGAACTGGTATTCATCCTATACAAGCATCATGGATACGCCTTTTGCCGGACTGGACCAAGGCACCGATAAAGTGATCCGTGGTGGCTCCTACAAGGATCCCGCCGAAAACATCCGCGTCACCTCCCGCGCCCACGGCAAACCCTATGCCAAAGCTGATCACATCGGCTTTCGCGTGGTGCGGAAAAAGTAGCATCCAGCCATAATTTGAGGCTCAAGTTCATGTATGGTGGGTAAACTCTAGTATCCTATCCGTCATTCCAGCGCAGGCTGGAATCCAGGTCTTTTGTCGGGTTCGTAGCGCAGCATGCCAATGCTGCGCTTTGGCTTTTTGCAGGATCGGAATCCTGCGCCACGGGGCTTCCGTCATTCCAGCGCAGGCTGGAATCCAAGTCTTTTGTCGGGTTCGTAGCGCAGCATGCCAATGCTGCGTTTTGGCTTTTCGCAGGATCGGAATCCTGCGCCACGGGGCTTTTCTGGATCCCAGCCTACGCTGGGATGACGGTACCGATGTGCCATTCATACACATCCACTCTATTTGAACATGAGCCTAATTTGAGCGTAAAGAAGCCCGGCGGTTGAGGCCGGGCTTGATGTTTGGCTCTCTTTCAAACCGAGGGGGGGGGGGCAGTGATCAACCAAAAAGCAGCCGGGAGGGCGTCAGAACCCTGTGGGCGATTTCCGCTTTTCGTAGAGCATGATCACGCGTTGCTGCAGCAGATTGTCCAGCGGCAACACCATGTCGCGCAAGTTGGCGATCTCGACCAGTGCGGGGTCATAAGCCTGGGGGGCGGCTGCAGAAACGGTTTTCAGCAGCTGATCCGCCGCGTCGTTCCAGTGATTGATCTCCGCGGTGGCGGGAGAGATCCAGCCCAGTTCGTAAAAAAGGCGGAGCAATTCTGCGCCAAGCTTGGAACGAGCCGGGTTTTTGAATCTGGTGATACCTCCGTTGTTGCCCAGCGCGGTTCCTTCGATCTCCAGATAGGAGGGCGCGGGCAACAGCAGGTCGGCATCGGAATCCGGGTCCGCGAACTGCTGTATCTCCACCCTGAAGCCGGGGTTGGCGGTTTTCATGGTCCTGGTTCCCCAACTCAGCGCAAAGTCCACGTCGGCAGGCAGGCCAAAATCCGGCTGCATGAGCTGCAAGCCGCGGTAGTTCTGATAATCCGAGGTCTCCAGCACGTTACCAAGGGTCGGGTCGACCGTGCAGGCGGCGTTAAGCACTTTGGCGACGCTCTGTTCCCGGGTCTTGTTCAGGTTATAGATGAAGAGCTGGTGCGGCGAAAGGTTTAGCGAGGCTAGCGAGGAATGCACGCTGTCCGCGAAACCGATGGGTTTGGAGCCGCAGCTGACCACGCTCAGGAGCTTTTTGCCGGAGCGCTGTTTGAGGCGCAGCATGGTGCGCAGGGTATGGCTGATCTCTCCGACCACCACATATTCGTCGAAGCTGTCCAGCTTGTCGTAGGGATCAAGGTTTGGCTGCCAGGCCAGACAGGCGCTGCTGAACAGGCGGTAGCGGGGATTGGCATGCAAGGCCGCGCCACAGTTTTGGGCGGCTTTGTGCAGGATCAGCATCTCCTCCAGGCAGATGTGCGGCGAAAGCTCGAAACGCTTGCTGCCGGAGGATTCCGCTCTTTCCTGCATAACCTTCAGGGCTTCGCCCCACGTCAGTTCCTTCCAGCCGTCATTTTCCTTGAGCAGCGGTGTTTTTAGGCGGTCAGCGCCAAACAGGGCCTGCCAGCCGAAACGGCCTTTGAAACAGAGGTTGCGTCCGTTGAAGCCGGGCTTTTTGTCGTCGGTGCTGATGCGAACGGGCAGACCGGACTGCGTTTCACAGAGGATCTGGCAACCGGTGCCGCAGATGCCGCAGCTCTGCAGAGTGGTTTCTTTCGGTAGGGGATTGAGCTTGTAGTTCAGATTCCGCTCCACCAGCGCGCCCACGGGACAAACGGCGATGCATTTGCCGCAGCTTTCGCAGGTGGTTTGGGTTAGCGATTCGCCAAATTCCGGGGCCACCACAGCCGCGAAACCGCGGTAAACGTAGCCCAGCACCGCGGCGCCCTGGATCTCGGCGCAGGTGCACACGCAGCGTCCGCAGTTAATGCATTTGTTGGTGTCGCGCACGATGAAGGGATGGCTGTAATCGATGGGATGTTTGTTGATGCTGCCCGGGAAACGGAGGGCGTCCACCCGGAAATCAGTGCAATATTCACGCAGTTTGCAGGTTTCATTCACCTGGCAGCCGCATTCCAAGCAACGCGCGGCCTCGGCCTTGGCCTCAGCTGCATCGAAGCCAGTCTCCACCTCGTGGAAAGTGCTTCTGGCTTCCTCCAGCGGAATCTCCGGCATCACTTTCCGCGCGATCTTTTCATAGTGGGCGTATTCTTCCGGGGAAATTTCCTGCACCTGGTAGCCTTTTTTGGCGTCGAAGCGGAAATGGTCCGCTTTGATTTCCTCGCCGGCCAGATAGCGGTGGATGGCTTCCGCGGCCAAACGACCGTCGGCAATGGCCTCGATGGCGGTGGCGGCCCCGCGGCGGAAATCGCCGCCCGCGAAAACGTTGGCCAAACCTGTGTGCATAGTGCTTTCGTCCACCACAGCGGTTTGCCAGCGGCTGAGGGGAAGCTCCTTTCCTGCCACGCGGTTGGCTGACTCCGCGAAGATATCCACATCCGGAACCTGGGAGATGGCGGCTATGATGGAATCGTAGCTTTCGGTGAAAAACTCGCCGGTGGGCTCCGGACGCCTTCTGCCGCTGGAATCGGGTTCTCCCAGCTTCATCTTTTCTATCTTCACTTCCCGCAATTGGCCGTCTGTTCCGAAATATTCCACCGGATTGCAGAGGTAGTGGAAAACCACGCCTTCGTGTCCCGCGGCCTCGATCTCAAAGGGTTCGGCAGGCATCTCAGCCTTGGTGCGGCGATAGATCACGCTCACCTCGCAACCCAGGCGAATGGCGGTGCGGGCGCAGTCGATGGCGGTGTTGCCGCCACCCACGATGGCCACCTTTTTGCCCAGAACCGGGGTGTGGCCAAGGCTGTGGGCCTTCAGGAAATCCACGCCCAGATAACAGCCGGTGAGGTCGGAGCCTTTCACCGGCATGGGCACGGCTTTCTGGGCCCCGAGGGCCAGATAAACCGCGTCATAACCGGCGCGCAGTTTCTCCAGCTGGAGGTCACGGCCCAGTTGCACGTTGTATTCGATCTTCATGCCGTTGGCGCACATCAGCTCGATCTCACGCTCCAGCGTGGCCTTGGGCAGCCTGTATTCGGGAATGCCGTAGCGCAGCCAGCCCCCGGCCGCGGGCGCGGCTTCGAAGACCGTGACTTCATGGCCAAGGTTGGAAAGATAGTATCCGCAGGTAAGTCCGGAAGGCCCGGCGCCGATGATGGCGATCTGCTTGCCGGTGGCCGCCGCCTTTTCGGGAACGTAGTTCCAGACGTCGCCGAGGTCCTCATCCGCGGCAAAGCGTTTCAGCTGGCGGATGGCGACAGGATCATCAACGATCTGGCGCCGGCATTCCTTTTCGCAGAATGCCGGGCAGACACGCCCGATGGAAAGTGGCATCGGCAGGGTGTCCTTGATCACTTTCACGGCATCGTGGTACTGGCCGTTGGCGATCAGCGAAACATAGCTCTGGATGTCCACGTGGTCCGGACAGGCGATCTTGCAGGGGGCTTCGCAATCGGCATAGTGGTTGGAGATGAGCAGTTCCAGCGCCATTTTACGGGCGGCTCGGATGTCCTCGCTGTCCGTGACGATCTCCATTCCGGGGGTCACAGTGGTGCCGCAGGAGGTCACAAAACCGCGGCGGCCTTTCACTTCAACGGCACAGACCCAACACGAGCCGAAAGGTTTGAGTTCTTCATCGTGGCAAAGGGTGGGGATCTCGATCCCGTTGCGGCGGGCCAGTTCCAGGATGGTGATCCCGGCTTCGGTTTGCACCTGGGTTCCGTTCAGCGTTACTTCGATCATCTTCTTCTCCTATCCTTTGCTGATGGCGTCGAACTTGCAGGCCTTGTAACAAGCGCCGCATTTAACGCATTTGTCCTGATCGATCACATGCGGCTGCTTCACTTCCCCAAAGATGCACTGCACCGGGCATTTGCGCGCGCAGGCCGTGCAGCCGATGCACTTGTCCGGAATGATCTCAAAACGCAGTAAAGCTGTGCAAACCCCGGCGGGGCAACGCTTCTCCTCGATGTGCGCCAGATATTCGTGCTTGAAATAGCGCAAGGTGGTCAGCACCGGATTGGGCGCTGTCTGACCCAGACCACAGAGCGAGCCTTTGATGATGTTCACGGCCAGTTCCTCCAGCCTGGCGATGTCTTCCAGCACCCCTTTGCCTTCTGTGATGCGGGTGAGGATCTCCAGCATGCGCCGGGTGCCAATGCGGCAGAAAGTGCATTTGCCGCAGGATTCGTTCTGGGTGAAATTGAGGAAATAGCGCGCCACATCGACCATGCAGGTGCCGCTGTCCATCACCACCATGCCGCCGGAGCCCATGATGGCGCCGGTGGCGGTGATGCTGTCGTAATCCACCACGGTGTCCAGCAGTTCCGCCGGGATGCAGCTTCCGGAGGGGCCGCCCATCTGCACGGCTTTGAAGGGTTTCTCCGTCTTCATGCCGCCGCCCACCTTGTAGATGATGTCGCGCAGAGGAATGCCCATCGGCACTTCGATCAAGCCGCTGCCGGCGATCTTTCCGGCCAGCGCGAAGACCTTGGTTCCTGGCGATTTTTCGGTGCCCACCGCGCGAAAGGCTTTGGCGCCGTTGAGGATGATCCAGGCGATATTGGCCCAGGTTTCCACGTTGTTGATGTTGGTCGGCTTGCCCCAGAGGCCAGATTCAGCCGGGAATGGAGGCCGGATGGTGGGCATGCCGCGCTTGCCCTCGATCGATTGCATCAAGGCCGTTTCCTCGCCGCAGACAAAGGCCCCGGCGCCTTCCTTGATGTGCAGTTCAAAGTTGAAATCAGTGCCCAGGATGTTCCTGCCCAGAAACTTACGTTCCTCGGCCGCCGCGATGGCCACCTTCAGATGCGCGATGGCCAGCGGATATTCCGCCCGGCAATAGATATAGCCTTCATCCGCGCCCATGGCGAAGGCGCCGATGATCATCCCTTCCAATATCTTGTGCGGATCGCCTTCCAGCACGCTGCGGTCCATGAACGCGCCCGGATCGCCCTCGTCGGCGTTGCAGACCACATATTTCTTGTTGCTTTTGGCTGCCGCGGCAAAAGTCCACTTCAGCCCGGTGGAAAATCCCGCCCCGCCGCGACCGCGCAGTCCGGAATCCTTCACTTCGGCGATGATCTCTTCGGGTGTGAGGGCCAGAGCTTTATTCAAGGCCTGGTAGCCGCCGCGGGCTTCGTAGTCGGCAATGGAAAGGGGATCGATCACGCCGCAATTCCCCAGCACGATGCGCATCTGGTTGGCCAGAAGCTCGTTGCGGCTGGCCTCGTGTTTTCCGGCCAGGATCACGTTCGAGGAGGGGAATTTTCCACCCTGGTATTCCTCCACCAAAGGTAAAACGTTGTCCGGATCCACGCGGCCCAAAATGACGCTCCCGAGTTCGTTTCCGGAAAGCTCCACCAGCGGCTCTTCAAAGCACATGCCGATGCAGGCGGTGCGCTGCAGTTTGAAGGCCCCGGGCTGGGCGGAAAGGTGTTCCTGCAGCTTGTGATACACGTCCTCAGCGCCGGCGGCCAAGCCGCAGCTGGCGAGTCCGACTTTAATGGTGACCGCTTCCATCATGCCCCCCCGTCGCGGAATTTGTCCAGAATGCCGGGAATCGCTTCCGGAGTGAGTTTGCCAAAGGTCTGGTCGTCGATCATGATCACCGGCGCCAGCGAGCAGCAGCCCAGGCAGGCCACTTCCATCAGCGTGAACTGCATGTCCTCGGTGGTCACTTTGCCGCCTTCCAGCTTCAGGTTTTCGATCAGCGCGTCCTTGATCCCGTCGGCGTCTGAAACGTGGCAGGCCGTGCCTTTGCAAACTCTAACGATGTGTTTGCCCTGCGGCTCCAGGCGGAACATCGAGTAGAAGGTCACCACGCCGTAGATCTCGGCGGCTGGCACTTTCATGCGTTCAGAGATGTGTTTGAGAACGGGCCGGGAGAGATATCCCTCGAGGTTTTGCGCGGCTTGTAAAAGTGGTATGAGCGAGCCCTGCCTGCCCTCGTATGCTGGCAACAACGCGTCCAGCCGGCTGAAGTCCTGTTCCATCGCGACTCCTTGACTATGGATTCAGTGGTCACGCGCCGCGGGATTGAGACTTCCGCGAGCACGGAAAACACATTTACAGGGTGGCGGTCTTTGTCAAATAAAATGTGGAACCATTCCCGGATGATTTGGTCAACTTCTGGTCAGACAGACGGTCCCGGATCCGTTTCCCTTGGAGAGGCCTACTTCAGCAGCAGCAGCTTGCGGGCCTGGACATCCTTTCCCGCCGCCGCCCGAAGGAAATATACCCCGCTGGGCAAGGCTTCACCGCGGTCATCTTTGCCGTTCCAATCCAGCCCATGCCGCCCCGCCGCCAGTTTCAGCGCTTCAAAACAGCGCACCTGCTGTCCCCGGAGGTTAAAGATCCCGATGCTGACCTCCGCCGCCTCTTTCAGCTCCAGAGCGATCCTGGTCTGGTCCCTGAAGGGATTGGGCGCGATGGCGTCCAGGCTGAAAACCGCCGCCGGCAGCTGGGGATCGTTCACCGCTGTGCCCCAGTATTCGCAGGCCAACGCTCCGGATAGCAACACAGCGTTGCCGTGCCGGTGGGAATTATTCAGCAGGGCATACCAGTCCTGGCCCACGGGAATGTCAAAAACCGCGGTGCCGGATGCCACCGGGCCCGTGTAAGCGTAGGCGCTGCAGAAGTTGTCCAGGTCCAGGAAGATGGCATTGTCAGCGTCCACCACCAAAAAGGAAACGGTGGCCGGCTCATCAACTGCCTCGTAAAATCTGGCGGGGGCTCCCAGCACGTCGATGTCGTCCCAGAGCGTTTTGCCGGTGATGAAATAGCCGGGGCTGGCAAACCCCGCCGTGAAGCGGAAATCCTGAACCGGGTCGGAGGGCGGGGCCAAAGCCTCGATCGTCGGCTGGGGCAGCGGCGCGGCGATCTGGAACTGGTAATTGTAGATCTCGCCGTTCACCGAATTCGCGATAAGTTGCGCGTAGGTTCCCGGATTGGCGGGATAAAGCCCGAACATGGTTTCCGCCCGGGCGCGGTAATCGCGGTTTTCGCCCACGCTGAAACTCACCAGGCCGTTGTTGTCGGTATAGGCCTCGCAATCGAAGCGGGGCTGGCTTTCAAAAATGGCCAGAACCACCCGCGCGGCGTCCACCGGCTGCAGGTTTTGGTCCACCACCTGGATGTTGATGGTGGCCAAGCCCTCCGAATAGCGCTCTGTGACCGGCGAGAACAGGCCGTCGCTGCGTTCTTCGAACACGCTGCCGAACACCTTGCCCCAGCCGTTTTCATAGACCAGCGGGTTGTTCAGATAGCCGTTCACCGGCTCCCAGGCCACCCAGCCGTCCTCCCAGAATTCGTTCCAGGTGTGGTCCGTTGAGACGGAACTGATGTTGGTGCAGGGGATCAGCGCGATGCGGGCCACGGCGGAGCTGAGGTCGGCGTATTCTCCGCAGCGTCCAAAGCGTTTGGCGAAGATGCGCACCGGCTGATGCGGGCGCTCGTTGTTCGAGGTGAAACTCATGTTCTGGTTGATCCACCAGGTGGCGGCGCGGATGGCGTCTCCGGGCGATCCGTCGCGGTTGAACACGCTCTGGCACTGGACCAGGGTGTCGCGCAGCACCGGATGGCTGTCGTCATCGTAATCGTAAAGGTATGAGCGCCAGAACTTTCCCCCATCCCAGGGGGCCGCGATGTTGTTGGCGTGCGTGCTGTTGTTTTCCACGATGGCGGGATCGATGTAGGCCTGGATCTCGTCTGTGAGCTTGGGATTCACCAGATACCAGTAATAGATCTCTTTGGGTACGGTTACCTGCATCATTTGCCCGCCGGCGTCCTTTTTCCAGTAGCGGGTGGTGGACCAATAGTCTCCTCCCGCGTCAGCGGAACCGGTGTCCACGATCTCCACGTAAGGCAGTTCCGCCGCCGCGGCATAGATCTTTTGGGCGTTCTCCGTGAACAGCTGGGGATGGGCGAAATCCGAATTGAGGTATTCCGGCGAGGCCGTCGCCACGCAGAAGGCGATCTCATCCACGATGGGGTCAGGCGCTTGCACGATCAGCAGGGAATAGGTCTGCTGCTGCATTTCGCCAACCTGGGACAAGGTTTTGTACAGCTCGGCCCGGATCCAGTCCGGCGCCCTTTCCAGGGCCGCCAGGACATAACCAACGTTGTTCGATTCTGCGCCACCGGAAAACCAAGGATAGGCAAACTGCTCATTGTTGACAAAGATCAGGCCGAACTGCTCTCCGGCCGGCAGAATATAATCCAGCGGCATCTGCCACAGAAGCCACCAGTCATCCCGGATCTCAGCTCCCGGGGAGGTTTGCGCCGGATCGGGAATGCTCAAAACCGCTTCCGGCTGCACCACCGCAATCGCGTCTTCGATAACTATTTCCCGGCTGGTGAGCCCGCGCGGAGCGGCGCTCAGAACGGCCACCGTGAGGGCCATGAAGATCAGGGCAGGCTTTTTCATCGGATCACCTCGAACCAAATACTCTTTTGCTCATTGTTTTCCCCCGCCCAATGCTGTCAATGAAAAAGCGGACTGGCATTCCCCCATTTTTTTATACCAGCCTGATTTTCATTTGCCATGGTTCGATCAGATCGGCTCTATATGGTGACTTGTTGTAGTGGGTGACGCGTTGCAGGCAGATTCTGATCACTTGGCAGAG
>JAJBAV010000018.1 GCA_020532085.1 Candidatus Cloacimonadota bacterium
ATAGAGTGACAAAATATGAGCCTATCTATTTTGTCAAGAATTATTTGCAGATTTCAAAAACTACTTTTTGATCCTAAATGCTCTTACTTTTTCACCAGACCCTGAGGATTATGTGCAAAGGTCTTACTAGAGTTTACCTACCATAAATGAACTTGAGCCAAAAAAACTCCATCAAAAGACCTGGATTCCAGCCTGCGCTGGGATGACGGTCCGGTTACCCGCCATAAATGATCTGAGCCAAAATAGGTCAGTTGGTGAAAAAAAAGGGGAAAACGCGGTGGCGCTTTCCCCTATGCCTTGTGTGGCGTTTGGATCAGATGAGTCCCTGATCCATCATGGCATTGGCCACTTTGATGAAGCCGGCGATGTTGGCGCCGCGAACGTAGTTCGTGAATTCACCTTCCTTGCCGTAGTTGACGCACTGTGCATGGATGGCTTTCATGATGCCTTTGAGCTTTTCGTCCACCTCGTCGCGGGTCCAGGAAATGCGCATGGAGTTTTGGGTCATTTCCAGGCCTGAGGTGGCCACTCCACCAGCGTTGGCGGCTTTTCCGGGCCCATAGAGGATCTTGGCGCCGAGGAAGACTTCCACGCCCTCAAGGGTGGTGGGCATGTTCGCGCCTTCAGAAACGCAGAGGCAGCCGTTTTTGATGAGGGTTTTGGCCTCTTCGCCGTCGATCTCGTTCTGGGTGGCGCAGGGCAGGGCGATCTGGCCGGGGATCGACCAGGGGCGTTGGCCCTCGTAATATTTCACGCCGAATTCATCCGCGTATTCCTTGATGCGGCCGCGGCGGATGTTTTTGAGCTCCATCAGAAATTCCCATTTTTCGCCTTTGATGCCGTCCGGATCGTGGATGAAGCCGTCGGAATCGGAGGCGGTGACAGGGATGCCGCCCAGTTGGTTCACTTTCTGGATGGCGAACTGGGCCACGTTTCCGGAGCCGGAGACGAGCACAGTTTTGCCCGCGATGGAATCCCCCTTGGTCTTGAGCATTTCATCGGCGAAATAGACGGTGCCGTAACCCGTGGCTTCCGGGCGGATGAGGCTGCCGCCCCATTCCAGGCCTTTGCCGGTGAGCACGCAGGTGACCTCGTTGGTGATCTTTTTGAACATGCCGTACATGAAGCCGATCTCGCGTTTACCCACGCCGATGTCCCCGGCGGGAACGTCGGTGAACTGGCCGATGTGACGGTAAAGCTCCAGCATGAAGGAATGGCAGAAGCGCTGCACCTCTTCGTCGGAGCGGCCGCGGGGATTGAAGTCCGAGCCGCCTTTGGCGCCGCCCATGGGGAGGGTGGTAAGGCTGTTTTTGAAGATCTGTTCAAAACCGAGGAATTTGAGGATGCCCATGTTTACGCTGGGGTGAAAGCGGATCCCGCCCTTGTAGGGGCCGATGGCGCTGTTGAATTCGATGCGGTAGCCACGGTTTACCATCACCTCGCCGGTGTCGGTTTGCCAGGGCACACGAAAAATGATCACGCGCTCGGGCTCCACCAGCCGGTCGAGGATCTTTGCCTTGCGATATTGAGGGTTGGAATCGTAAACGTCCCAAATTGTCTCGACCACCTCGGTGACAGCCTGGATGAATTCGGGCTGATCCGCGTTTTTAGCAGAAACCTGATGTAGAAATTCGTGTTTTGTCATATTGCATACCTCCATGGTATAGATTTGAACACGCTTTTCATTTAAACTGGCAGCGCCCATGCTTTGGAAACGGCATTAAACCTGAGTTTATTGACCATTCACAGCTGAAAAGGCACATAGGATCACTTAATTATGACGGCGTTCTTTCCGTCAAACAAAAATTGCAGGTTACGGGGGGTTTTCTTCACCAGAAAGTAGTTACCCTCGTCCAGGGTGGGCAGCCCGAGCAGCCAGTCCCAGGCCAGAAAGTCGTTCACAGCCTTCTCCCAGACGGTGAGATAACCCACGTTCATTGAGAAGAGGTTGTGAAAAAAATGCGATCCGTGGGAAGCCTCGATGGACATGTTTGGCAGCACGACCTCCACGATGATCTGGGCGTTGCAGATCTGGCTCCAGTTCACAGGAATGCCCAGAAAGCGGTCGCTGGAGCCCCAGCGTCCGAGACCGATCAGCACATATTTGAGCCCTTGCTCGCGCATTTTTTGGTTCAGGGCATCCAGTTCGGCGGCCATTTCCTCGGTCTTGACGATGTCGAAGCGCTCGGGCGGGATGAAGATGACCGTGTCCACCTCTTCAACGATGTCGCTGCCCAGGGCGTAGGAGGAATAGACCACCAGTTCGTCCTTTTTGGCAGCGAAGTTTTCCAGCGACTGGGAATAGTGGCGGATGTTAACGGCGATGGGGCGCACCTGGAGGAGGTGGAAACTGGCCAAACCGCTTTGGGGATCTACGTCGAAGGCGAATTCCATCTCGATCTCGCAGCCCAGCACCTCGCGGCCCAGCAGCAGCAGGTCGCGGATGATGGGGGAGAGGGGGTATTCCGCGTAGTGGAGCAATTTGCGGTAGGTGACCACCCGCGGGCCCGGGATGTGGCGTCCGTCCTTGAATTCGCGGTTTTCGTAGTCCCAAACTGAGGAGAGCAGGCTGAGGTCGGTCTCGCAGAGTTTTTGGGTAACGCGCACGCGGTCCAGGGAGGCGTTTTCGCCGCTGATCAGATCAAACTCGGTGAGGCTGGGCTGGATGGCGTAAAAATGGCGCTGGGCGGCCTCGACGATGTCGATGGCGCGGAACATGTCGCGATTGGGGAAGCGGGGGCAAAAGGCGAAGGTGCGCTCGCGCTCCACGGCGGTTTTGCCCAGGCCGGTGGAGAGGGTAACCACGCCGTCCTCGTGGGTCATGTTCGTGCCGGGGTAGAAATTGTAGGATTGGGCGACACCGGAGACAAGGGGGTAGAAATGCTCTCCGTGCAGCGAGCCGGCCACCTTCTGGATGATGACGGCCATCTTCTCCTCGCGGGCGGGGATGCGCAGCTTTTCGCGGTAAACCCGGGCGGACCGCTGATAGAGTGAGGACCAGACCAGCTTGACGGCCTGGGAGAGTTGATCGAGCCGCGTGGCGGGATCGGGATGGCTGTTCGGGATCAGATAGGTGCGGAAGACGCCGGCGAAAGGATTGGCGATGGAATCCTCCATGATGGAGGAGGAACGCACGGCCAGCGGAAAAGCGCCCTGGGCAATGATCCGCTCCAAAACTGGGATAACTGAGGCGGGCAGCCGGCAATCCAGAAACAGCCGGTCCACCTCGTCATCCGATAGGTTCTCTTCCTCGGGAATGCTGGCCAGGGTGGGATTGGCGGCCACAAAAGCGTCGAATACCCCGGTGGCCAGAACCGCAGCGACGGGCACGCTGATCCGCACCTCGGGATATTTCTCGATGATATTGCTGTAGCGGTTCAGCACCACGTTCAGAAAGGCCAGGCCACGCCCCTTGCCGCCAATGGAGTCGTCGCCCACTTTGTAGATCAGGTTCAGGTTGAAATCGCTTTCCTCGTTCCAGTCCTGGATCTTCTCCCGGCGGCGGTAGGAGATGAGTGACTGGAAGGCTTCGCCCAGGCGTTCGCGCAGAACGTGGATCTCGTTGATCTCCTTAAACTTGTCCACATAGTTGGCCAGGGCGAGTTCCGCGTGGGTGCACAGCCAGTTGTGAATGTGGCCGTTGCGATAATGGTAGGCCAGGCTTTCGTCCGGGATCCCGGCCAGCTTGCGGGCAAGCCCGATCAGGGATTCCGCTTCGCCCACCACGGTTTGGTCGGGCAGGCGGAAGATGAATTTGCCGAAACCGACTTCTTGCTCCAGCCAGCGGCGGAGGCGGTTTTTGAGGCCGGGGAGGTCCTTGTAGAGGAACTCGCCCTCGTTGCTGGTGACGATATCGTAATACTTGGGGTTAAAGCTTTGCAGCAGGAAAGGCAGATTGGGCCTGTCCTTGCGCACTTCCTGCAGGAGCTTGAGGCCGCCGTCGCGGAAAGACGAACCCATGTAGTGGTAATTGACGTTGCTGATGATGCCCACGATGAGGTCGGCGTAGCGGTGGTAGAAGTCCAGGGCGCTTTCGTAATCGTGCAGCAGCATCACGCGGGGACGGGCATTCATGTACAGCGATTTGTTCACGTCCTGGTGTTCGCGGCGGATCACGGCCTGGTTCAGCAGCAACACCTGTTCCTGCAGCAGCGGCAGGAACTGTGAGTAGTAGGGGATGAAAGTTTCCACCACCAGGATCAGCGGCACCGGGAGCAGCTTCACGTCGTTGCCGATGTTGCGGATGAACTCCCACTGCTTGATGATGGCCAGCACCAGCTTGGAATCACCGTTCCAATAGAAGAAATCCTCCACTTCCTTGAGTTCGTCCAGGTGGTTTTCCACAAACATCAGGTCCTGCGGTGCGCCCATCAGGAAAAAGACCGGCAGTTCAGGATTGAAGGCCTTGATGCTCTTCACCAGTTCCAGCGAGATGGAGCGCATGGAGGCCAGGTGCACAATGATGAGGTCGATGCTCTCCAGTTCCAGAAGGCTCATGGTGCTGGCCAGCGAGGAGGAATGGTAGATGGCAGGCTGGGTGGTGAGGTTCATCAGGTGGAAATCCTCCTCCACATGCTCCGCCAGGAAGCCGTCGATCTCGAACACAAAAGAATCGTAAAGCGAGGCGATCATCAGAATGTGCCGCACCCGCGCGGGCATCATCTGATCCAGCTGTTCAAGCTCAAGGGACCAATAGTTCGAGGTGATCATCGCGCCGTTTCCTGCCGCGGCTCACTTGTGGATCACGGCCAGCCCTGTCTTGCCGTCCATCCGCACCACCAGGGGGTGGTCGAACTGGAGATGCACGAAAAAGTCACCGCGCTTGGCTTCCGGCTGCCGCAGCAGCCATTCCACGTCCACGAAATCCGTGCTGGAAACATATGGTATGGTGAAATAACCCACGTTCATGGCCACCAGGTTGTGGAAGAAATGCGTCCCCTGAGAGGCTTCCACGATGAAATCGCGCAGACCAGTCTCCAGGATAACCTTGGCGCGGTTGATCTGGGGCCAGCGCACCGGGATGCCCAAAAACTTGTCCCGCGAGCCCCAGCGCCCGGGGCCGATCAGGATGTAGCGTTTGCCCTGCTTCGCCATCGCGTCGTTGAAGCGCTCGATCTCCTGCTGCATTTCCACGGTGCGGATCTTGTCGAAGCGGCGCGGATCCAGATAGACCACGTCGGTGAGGTCGTTGATCACCCCGTTGCCCATGCCGTGTTCAGTGTACATCAGCAGCTCGCTTTTATCCAGGGTGGAGGCGTCGATGCGGTAGGCGTCTGTGTTCACGGAGAGAGGCCGCACCTGGAGGATGTAGAAGGTGGGTTTGCTGTTTTGGGTGTGATCGATGTCCAGATTGACCGCGAATTCTATCTCCACAGGGATGCCGAGAGCGATCTCGCCGATCTCCAGGAGCTCTTCTATGATCCTGGCCAGTGGGAAATGGTGGTACTTGAGGATGCCGTTGAAGGTCAGCACCTTCAGGCCACGTTCTTCCAGGTTGTCGGTGAGGCGATAGTTCTCATAATCCCAAACCGAGGCCAGATAGCGCAATACGCCGTGCTTGTCGGCATCCCGGAGGTTCAGCTTGGCCAGGGTGATCTCCTCGCCCTGGGTGAGGTCAAAATCGTTGCGGGCCAGGTCCAAGGCGTAGAATTCCTTTTGGGCGGAGCGCACCATCTCGGTTTGGGGCAGCATTTCGGTTTCCGGATAGCGGGGGCAGAAGCGGAAATTGAGCTTGCCCTCAACCACGGATTTACCAAGGCCCAGGGCGATGTTCGCGATGCCGTCGGTGTGGAGCATGTAGCTGGTGGGATAGAAGTTGTAGGACTGGGCCACCCCGGAGATGTGGGGATAGTAATACTGATCACCCTTGAGGGTGCCCACGGTCTCCTGGATGATCACGGCCATCTTTTCCTCTTCCGCCTTGAAGTTCAGCGCTTCCAGGAAATTGCGCGCGTCGCTGAGGTAGACGCTGGCGAAAACCAGTTTGATGGCGTCCATGAGCTGGCGCAGGCGATACATCTTGTCCGGATGGTTGTTGGGAAGCATGAAGGTGCGGTAAACCCCGGCCAAAGGCTGGGCCTGGGAATCTTCCAGCAGGCTGGAGGAACGCACCGCGACGGGATAGTGGACGCCGTCCAGATAGATCTCGAGGCGCTTCACAAGTTGCTCGGAAAGCTGGCCCTGCACGAAGATGGCATCGATCTCCTCATCGCTTTTGTCCTGCACCTCGTCCAGAATGTTGTTGGTCTCCACGAAGACGTCAAACTCGTTCGTGCCGATGATCGCGGTGCTGGGCAGGGAAATGCTGATGTTCTCGAATTTCTTCTCGAAATCCATGGTGCAGAGCAGGGCGTTCAGAAAAGCCAGCCCACGGCCTTTGCCGCCCAAAGAACCCTCGGCCATCCTGATGATCTGGTTCAGCTCGGTGAGCGAAACAGCGTCAAAATTGATGATCTTGCCCCGGTTCTTGTCGATGCGCACCGTACGGAAGGTGTGGTGGAGGAATTTCCGCAGCTCGTCCTTGCTGGAGAAATCCTCGATCTTCATCGGCCGGATGCGTTTGGCGATCTGCACTTCACCGTGGGCGATCAGCCAGTTTGAAAAGTGGTTGAACTGGCTGTGAAAGACCACCGATTCCTCCGGCACTTTGAGGATCTTTTCCTCAAACTCGGCGATGTTGGCCGCTTCGTCGATGGCTTCGCCGGCGGCGTTGCGAAACACGAAATTGCCGAAGCCGAGGTTGTAAACCATGAAGTTGCGCAGGTTGGAGAGCATGCTTTTGGAGTTCTTGTTCAGGAAATTGACTCCCAGTTCCTCGGCGTTGGCCTGGTTCACGTCTTCCGAGGATTGCAGGATCATGGGCAGGTCCTTGTTCGTCATCTTGATGTGGCGCAGCAGCTTCACCCCGGCCTGGGGATCCACCTCGCCCTTCACCTTGTAGCGCACGTCCGAGATCAGGCAGAGCAGATAATCCTTGTAGCGGTGATAGGCCTCGATCGCTTCTTCATAATCGTGGGCGAGGATCACCTTGGGGCGGATGCGCATCCTCAGGCGCTTGTTGATGTCGCTCACCTCCTCTTCGATCAGGCGCTGCGTCTGGCGCATGATCACGCTGTAAAGTGAGGGCAGGAACATCGAATAGTAATGCACGGAATCCTCCACCAGCAGGATCACGCGCACGAGGCCGTTGGCGGTGTCGAAATCCACGTTCATGCGATCCTCGATCACCTTCACCATGGCCAAAAACAGCTTGGTGTCGCCGTTCCAGAGGAACACGTCGTCGATGTAGCGCTTGTCTTCGGGGTGGTTTTCCCAGATGATGTAGTCCGAGGCCACGTTCAGCAGCAGCAGCACGGGCAGGTCGGGATGGTGGGTTTTGATCTCCTTCGCCAGTTGGAAGGGGCCGATCTCGCCGATGCGCATCATGGTGATCACCAGGTCGTAGCTGTGCTCCTTCAGCTTTTCAATGGCGTCGGCCCCGGTGGGGACGCTGGTGATGCGGGGGGCGGTGGTGAGGTTCAGTTGCCGGTACTCACCGAAGATCTGTTCCGAAAGCCGGCCATCCTGCTCGAAGATGAAGGCGTCGTAAAATGTGGAAACCAGCAGTATGTCGCGCACCCGTTTCTGCATCAGTTGGTGAAATATGTCCTCTCCGAACTTGAACTTGTTATAATAGTAGTTGAGCTCTTCCATCTTCATTGGCGCGTACCTCAGTGGCTGAGAATGTGATATTTCACGTTTATGAATCAGCCAAAGATGTCAACAAAAAAAATGGCTTGGCCATCACGGAATATGTGGAGAATTTTCATCACAGCGGGTCAAGTGGTTACATTGATGGTTTTTCCAAATCTGGGCAAGGGGCTGAATTGGATGATTGACAAGGATTTAAGGGAAGCCAATCAGGCCCAGCCACCGCCCCCGATCCTCTCTGCCCTCTCCCCGCTCTGTTGATTTTCAGCCCATGCCCCGTCGCGGGCATGGCCTGGACGTCGGTTGGGCGGGCACGGAACATCGAGGGGCGGGGAGGGGTAAGCTTTGTGAAGCCTGGACTTTGAGACATAAAAAGCAGCGGACGAAGGTCTCCGTCCGCTGCCATTAAGTTTGTGCCGGGGGGATCAGTTGCCCCCGGCTACATCAACTGAGGTTTATTTCATCAGGAGCATTCTGCGGGTCTGGCTGGCGCTGTTGGCTTCCAGTTTATAGAGATACACTCCGGAACTCACAGACCGGCCGGCGTCGTCGAGGCCGTTCCAGACCACGCTGTGCTGGCCGCCGGGAAGCTCGCTGTCCACCAAGGTCCTGATCAGCTGGCCCTTGGTGTTGTAAACCGCCAGGCGGGCCTGTCCGCTTTTCGCCAGCGAGAAAGAGAGTGTGGTGCTGGGATTGAAGGGGTTGGGATAATTCTGCTGCAGCGCGAAAGGCGCGATCACAGGATCATCCGCGTCCACGTAGCTATCCGTGGCCACTGTGGTGAATTTCACCGCCAGCCCTGCTTGCAGGGGGGCGGCCGTGGGCGGGTAGAAATTGCCGTGGGTGTAGGCCAGACCAACTGTCTGGGAGTGGTTTTCGATGCCCACGGTGCAATAGTTGGTGGTGGTGCCGGGGTTGTCCACGGTGTGATACTGGATCACGATGTCGCCGTCGCGGTCCGGCTGGGGGAGGAGGATGATCTGGAATTTCTCGAGGGAGGCGTTGTCCAGCAGGTCGATGTTATACTGGTTATAGGCGTCGTTCCACTGCACGATGTAGCGGTTGTTGGCCGTGTCGTACCAGCGGATGAGGCGCATGTTGTTGAAGATGCCGGCGCCCAGGCTGTCTACGCCTGTTTTCATTCCTTTCAGGTCGTCCCAGTAGCCTGCGATCATGGCGTAGGGTCCCAGCGCGGCCGGGATGTAGTGGTTGTAAAAATCAGTCATGTCGGTGGGCAGCAGCGAGATCCAGCCGTTGGAGCACATGGTCACATGGTTGTAGTCGCGGCCGTAGAACCGGAAGTTGAAAGGCAGGTCCACCGTGAGTGAACCGTCGTCCATTACCTCCCAAACGGTTCCCTGCCCGCCCAGGGCGGGATCGGTCTCGATCCATTCGTATATGGGGGCTTGGGGAAAGCCGGTGTCGGTGCTGTCGTAGGCGAAATAGCCGTATGCATCAGGACCGGTGGGGGAAGTTGTGGCCGGAGTGCCGGCCGTGAGGTGGTAAAAGGTGGTGTTGGTATATCCGTTGGCATTCACCACCAGCTTCATGGGCAGGTTGCGGCCGTGCCAGGCCTCGGCTCCCACGGTGATGTCCAGGCTGAAGGTCTTGGTCTCGCCGGGGCCGAAATTGCCGAGGTTCACGGTGCCGCCGCTGACAAAGCTAGCCGCGCCGGTGAGGGATATGCACTGCCCGAGGGCATCGCTGAGGGGGAAGGAACTGGTGTTCATCACCTGGAATTCCACGCTGGAGGTACCGCCAATGGCGATGGTCCCCGTAGCTCCCAGGATGGTGAATTCCGCGCCGCCGCCGTACATCTGGAACTGCTGGTCCAGGTCCGCTGCGTCGCTCTGGAGGCTGAAGCTGATATTGCGGCGGGGAATGATGTCCGCGTGGCCGGTGATGTTGAAACTGATGGTATGGGTCCCGCCCGCGGCAAGGTTGAAGGGGCTGTGGCTGTAGTCCACGGTCGCGAAGTCCTCCGCGCTGAGGGAAAGGTCGCTCACGGTGACGGGCGCCGCGGTGAAGTTCTTCAGAGTGATCTCACCGTTGAAAACGTTGTTAGGGATCAGGGTCTGCTGTTCTGCACTGTTGGCGGTAATGCCGATGCCGGCGGGTCCGCTGGGAGTGAGCGTGCGCACCAGGGGCAGGAAATTATCCTGGGAAACCGTGAGGATCAGGTCTCCGCTGGCTTCGGGATCGATCGGCAGGATGGCAAAGCCGTCTTTCACCTGGGCGTGGCTGAAGTCCGTTCCGTTGCGGGTTCCGGTTACCAGCGCGCCATTGTTGGCCGGGGCGTTGACGCGGATGTGGGAAGCGCTGGGGGAGAAGGCAAGCCCGCCTTCGATCACGCTTTCCGGGATGCTGTCCGGCACCAGCACCCACATCTTGAGGCTGGGATCGGCTTGGAGGTTGTAAACGTGGTAATAGAAGGCCACATACTGGTTGGGGCCGATGTCGTTGGGGAAATTCTTGTAAAGTTCGATCTTGCCCATCAGCACGCTGGAGGCGAAGCCGCGCACCCCGTAGTCGAAAATGCTGCGGAAAGAGCCGCTGGAGATGGAGTTGTTCAGCCGGGTCTTGGTGTGTAGATCGCTGGGACCCACAAAGGCCACGCAGCCGTTGGGCTGGGCCACGCTGCCCATGCGCATCCATTTTTCGCCGAAACTGGGGTTCACCGGGTTGGCGAAGTCGCCGGTGTTGCAGACGATGGAAAAGACCACCGGCATGCGGGGTCCGTTCACCGTGGAGTTGAGGTCCGGATTGTGAAAGGAAGGATAATGCCAGCCGTTGGCGTCACCCCAGCCGCGGTAGCTGATGAACTGCACGCCCTGGTTGATGGCGGCGGTAATGTCCGGGGTGCCGGGATAGGTGGGAGGATAGAAAACGGTGTCCACCGCGGCGTAACCGTGGTCCAGCATTTTGTCGCGCAGCCAGCGGGACATCTGCACCGGCGTGATCGGCCTGAGGCCGCCTTCCGCGTAGTTTCCGGCTACTGTCAGGCCCCGGGTCATCCAGGTGGTGTTGTTCATGAACGGCGCGCGTTCGTAGCTCACGGTTTTACTGGCCATGGTCAGAAATTCCGAGATGTCGTTGAAAGACAGCCTGCCCACCAGCATCTCCGGGAAGTAGTCGTCGCCTTCCAGCAGGGTGTACTGATGGTCGTCGGCGTCGTTCTCGGCATATTCCGGAGAGGGATAAAACGCCGTGGGGATGGTGTAGGAGCCCTGTCCGGTCACGTCGCCCAGCAGCAGCAGATAATCGCATTGATACTGCTGATAGTGGTTCTGGATGAAATTTCGGTAGTCGGTGAGGGAAGTTCCGGTCTCGCTGGGATAAGCCACGTAGACGTCGAAACCCTGCTGGCGTTTCCACTGCACGAAGTCGGTCTGGTAATTGGCCAGGTTGGCGTGGCTGAGGATCAGCATCCTGGGCCGGGCCACGGGCAGGTCGCGCAGATAGGAGGTGTCGAAGTTGTCCGCCAGTACCCTGTAGGCGTCGATGAAAGCGGGGGAGACGCTTTGGGGGATGTCCAGGGGCTGCTGGCCGGTCAAAGAAAATTCAGCGTTAGCGAGGGTGCGGATCCTCTCTCCGTCGTCGATCTGGGTTTGGATGAGCACGGTGAAGCCCCGCATCTCGCGGAAGCTGAAGCTGTTGCCGACGCTCAGGGCGTCCAGGCCGCGGTTCTGCTCGGTGTACAGGAAATTCCCGCCGCGGTCGAAAACGTTCCATTCCAGGTTCTGCACGCTCAGTTCAACGCTTTGGAAGGGCAGGGCGTAGGTGCGGGACAGCAGCGTGGTTTCCGGAAATTCGGGATCGCTGATCTCGCTGGCGTTCTGGGGGGCCGATCGCAGGCCCTTCAGGCGCGCGTCAACCCCGGTGGCGGTGGTCTGGCAGATGTCCCCAACAGCCGCGTAAAGCAGGCTCAGGGACAGCATTATCACTATCAAAAGGTAATTTCTCATCGGTATCCTCCCATGATACTGACCCCCTTGGTATGCAAATTTCATTCCGTAAATTCGCCGGGCTTGATATTTGGGTGACGTTTGGAAAGTTTCTTGCTTCGGTTATAATTTCCTAAAAAAGAAACCTGGACGGATGATGAACAGATCACTCAGATTGACCCTGCTGCCGCTGCTGGCCGCCATCGCGCTTTTCAGCTGCGGGACAAACACCCCGCTGGTGCCGCCGGAAGACGATGCCATTCTCAATTTCGGCACCGATGCTTCCCTTGAGATCGTCACCTGGAATCTGCGCACGTTCCCGCTGGACACCGCCAGCATCCAAACCATTGCCCAGATCATACCGCAGATGAAAGCAGACGTCATCGCCTTCCAGGAGATCATGGACTACACCGCTTTCAACGAACTCGCCAGCCTCATCCCGAACTACTCCGCCCATATCTACACCGCCACCAACACCTATCGCCTGGCCTTTCTTTACGACACCCGCGTGATCCAGGTCAACGACGCCTACACCATCTTCGAAGGCGACACCAATCCCTTTCCGCGCGCGCCTTACATATTGGACTTCGATTTTCAGGGGCAAAACTTCAAGGTGATCAACAACCATCTCAAAGCTTACGGCAACAACCATATAGATGAAACCGACCCCTGGGACGAGGAATACCGCCGTCGCCTGGCCTGCCAGATGCTGGACCAGCATATCACGCAAAACCTGCCCAACGAGAAGGTGATCGTGGTGGGCGACATGAACGACCAGATCGCCGAACCGCCGGAATACAACGTCTTCCAGGTCTTTCTGGATAAACCTGGGGAGTATCGCTTCGCGGACATGCCCATCGCCCTGGCCCCCACCTACAACAACGTTTCCTACCCTTCCTACGTTTCGCATATCGACCACATCATGGTCACCAACGAACTTTTCAGCGCCCTCGACGCTGCCGACAGCGTCTGCCGGGTGATCCGGGTGGATGAATACATGGGCAACTGGCAAAACTACTCCGACCAGATCTCCGATCACCGGCCCTTGGGGGTGAAACTCTTTTTCTAACCCAGATCTGGGGAGAACAGATCAACGTCCCTGGAAGGGTGTAGCAGCGATGGAACAGAGCGACGCAGGAGCATCGACTACAGCAGAACATCCCCCACCCTTTCCTAAACCTACGTCATTCCGGACGCAGATGCTTCAGCGCTGGAGATCCGTCAGGGTCCTCGCCGGACAACCTGTTGGCCGATGGGGTGATTCGAATCCAGCCCTTGCGGGAATAGCCCATCCCAGACACAGGCGAATGCGGGGTCTATCCAGACGCGGTCTGCATCGACACCTTCCCAGGGCATTACCCGGGTCGTCTGGATTCCGGGTCCCCGGCATTAAAACGCCTACCCGGAAGGACATGCCTAATCTTGGTGGTAAAGGACTCACTTGGTTGATCTGTGAAGTCCTGAAATCACCGCCCCCTTTGCCTCTTCCCATTCACTTCCCATTAGCCTCCCCCTAACTTCCCGCCTGTTAGGCGGGAACTAAGCGGGAGGCGGGCAAGGGGCGAACGGGAGGGGAAAAAGGGCCAATCCAGAGCCAAAAAAGGGAGGCCCCGGCAAGCGGGGCCTCTGGCAGAAAGGGTTCTGCTTTATCAGGCAGGGGTCATTTCATCAGAACCATGCGTTTGGTCTGCGTTTGCGAACCGTTGCTGAGGCGGTAGTGATAGATGCCGGAGGAAACGCCGCGACCGCTGGCGTCGGTGCCGTCCCAGACAACGATGTGGCTGCCTTTCTCCAAGTGTCCGCTGGCCAGGGTTTTCACTTTCTGGCCGCGCAGGTTGAAGATCTCCAGAGTGTGGGACTTGGAGGGGTCACCGATCTGGAAACCGATGCTGGTGCTGGGATTGAAGGGGTTGGGATGGTTCTGCAGCAGCCGGAATGCTTCCAAGCCTGGCACCACGGGATCGAGGTTGGCCACGGTGGCGTTGGAAAGCCTTTGCGCGTAGAGGCCCAGGATCTCGGTCTTGCCGCTGGAGCGTCCGTCCGCCCAGAGAGCGTAGGCGTCGTTGCCGTGGGTCACAATGAGTGGATTGTACTGCATTTTCCCGGCGTCGGTGAGCACATCGCCCAAAGGCGAGACCTGCACGAAGGTGCCGTCGGACTTGATGTATTTGTAATAGATGTCGGATTCGATATCATAGTAGTCCGCCCAGGCGATCACCATGCCGCCGTTGTCGAAGCGGGCGAGGGTGGGATTGGACTGGGTGCTGTCTTTCTGCACCACGAAATTGCCGAGGTCGCCCCAGAGGGGTGATCCGGCCAGGGAATACTTCTGGGCGATGATGTCGTGCATGCCGTTGATGTTTTCGCACCAGGCGAAGACGATCTCGTTTCTGAAGCCGTCTTTGTCCACCAGGGTGGGTTTTTCCTGTTCGCGCCCGTAATCGGCCAGATTCACTCCGAGCGGTTCCCAGAGGCGTTCTCCGGCAGTGGAGAGATGCTGTCCGTAATAGTTTTGGATGAAGTCGCCACGCCCGTCCTGCCACATCACGAAGATGCCCTGATCGGTCTTGGCGGTAATCGGAAAACGCTGGGCGGTATCGTAATTGGAGTGAGTGGAGGCAAGCTGTCCGGCTGTGGGCCAGCCGGTGGCGGCGCTGCCGTCCGGGCCCAGCTTTTTCACATAAACGCTCTGGGTGAAATCGGAAGGCTTGAAGCGCTGCCAGGAGTAATAGTTTTCCTTGAGGTCGGTGATCACGCATTCGTCGTTCAGTTCAGCGCCCGTGAGGGTGCTCACCATCACGCCGTCCGCGCCCCACTGCTTCTGGCCGTTCTGGATCATCTGGCCGTACACGTGGTAGCGGTAACTGGCGCCGACCTGGTCGTAGTTCGACCAGCCGACGTAGAAATTGCCGTCCAGATAGCTGATGCGGGGGTCTTTCTGGCTGAGGGGGTCCATGTCCGTGAGTTCCATGCCGGTGTCGCCCCAAAGCCTGTTTCCGTTGGGATCCAGCAACTGGAGGTAGATCTTGGGGTTGGGGTTGCGGTTGTCTTCCCAGGCTACGGCGATATGTCCGTCTGGAGAGACCACCGCGCTGGGTGTGAGCTGGTTGTAGCCGGTGGACAGGGTCACGGGGCGGCCGTTGGGTTCCAGGGCCACGCTGCCGTCGGGATTGAGGATTTGGAAATAGATCTGGTAGCCGAGGTTGGCGAAGCGGGTGTCCTGCCAGAGGATCACGGTGTCGTTGGCCCGGGGCAGGATCAGATAGTTGTCCAGCGGGGTGTCGCCGCTGAGACCCCAGAAAACTTCCTCGCCGTTGTTGGCCAGTTGGGGGGTGCCGGCGGAATTGTAAACTTGGAAGTTGATGCCCACGCTGCCGTTGCGGATGTCCATCCAGTTGATGAAGACGTTGCCGTTGGCCACTTTCACCAAACCGCTGTTCTGCTGGTTGGGGGCGGTGCAGACGGGCTTGCCGTTGGCTTCCCAGAGGGAGGTTCCAGAGGCGGAAAGATGTTGGGCGTAAATGTCGTCATTGGGCGTGTTGCCGTTGCGCAGGTCATCCCAAACAACGTAGCAGCCGCCGTTTCCGTCGGAAGCCATGCGAGGCCCGCTTTGGGCGAAATCCGCGACGCTGAGGGGCACACCATTCGCGCCCCAAAGCAAGTTTCCGGCCGCGCCGACCTTCTGCGCGTAGAGGTCCGTATACTGGTCGTCCAGGTCCTTGTCCTCCCAGATGATGATGGCAGCGTTGTCGCTGGTGGCCACTATCCTGGGGTTTAGCTGCTGGGTGAAGCCGGGGGAGCCGGAATCTCCGTAAACCACGAAGGGATCGGTCCAGAGCAGCTGCCCGGCCAGGTTCACCTTCTGAGCGTAGATGTCTGGATCAGTGTTGCGCTGATCCTGCCAAGTGAACATGAATTCCCCGCCGGTGAGGGTGGCCATGCGGACCTTGCTTTGGCTGCCGGTGGCGTCGGAAAGCACCACCAGCTGAGGCCAGGCCATGCTTCCGTCGGGATTGAAGCGTTTGAGGAAAATGTCTTCCGCGCCCACGTAGCTGTGGGTGTAGGCGATCATCAGGCCGCCCTGTCCGTCCGGCAGCATGGTGTTTTGTTCCTCGTCGCCGGTGCCGTTGGCGATGGGAATGCCGTTTAGGGCCCAGACGGGATTTCCGGAGGCGTCGAGCCGCTGTCCGTAAAGGTCTTTGCTGGGGTTGCGGGAATCCGACCAAACGATGTAAGCGCCGCCGGCGTTGTCCGGCTCCATGTTCAGCGCGATCTGCACTTCAACGGCCGTGCAGACGGGTTTTCCGCCCGCGGGCCAGAGCAACTGGCCGTTGGTGTCGATCTTCTGGGCGTAAACGTTGCCGTCCAAGTCGTCCGAAAAGTCGATCCAGGCGATGATGAAATGGTTGTCCGAGGTCATGGTGATCACGGGGTCTTCCTGGCGGTCCGGCTTGCCGTCGATCAGCAGGGGCTCGCCCCAGACCATGTTTCCGGCCGCGTCAACCTTTTGCGCCCAAAGGTCACGCTCGCCCAGCTTGGTGTCGGACCAAACGTAGATGGCGCTGCCGTCGGCGGTTTGCGTTCCGGTGCGGAACCATTCGATGTTCACTCCCTGGCGGATGGGAACGGCGTCGTTCCAAACCAGGGAAGCGGGCAGCGTAATAATGAATCCCAGTAACAGGATGATCAGGACTGCATTTTTCACGTGTCTCTCCTTGCTTGATGCTAAAATTATGAGTGGCCCCAGCGGGACCCGTTCTTGCAGATGAGGTTCAGTTTTGTCAATACAATGCAATTATGGTTCCAACCGGCGGAAAACTGTCCTGCCCGCGATCACGGTTTCCTCCACCGGCCACTCGTGGCCCCAGAAGCAGAGCGCCGAGAGCAGTTCCTCATCGGGGACGGCGGTGGCGAGAAGCTTGAGGAAGCAGAGGTCGGCTGACTTGCCGGGCTCCAGGCTGCCGATCTTGTCGTCCAGGCCCAGCAGGCTGGCATTGCCCAGGGTGAGGTGGTGGAAGAGCCGTTCGGGCTTGAGGGAGTGCGCGCTTTGGCGGAAATTGGCCAGCTTGGCGTGATAGAGCATGTGCAGGGTGGTGCCGGCCGCCACGTCGCTGCCAATGCCAATTTGCAACTTTTTGGCGCTTAGCGCGGGATAGTTGAATTCACCGCTCTTCAGGAAAAAGTTGGAATCGGGGCAGTGGGCGATCTTGCAGCCGTGGGAGGCCAGAATATCTAGTTCAGCCGCATCCAGGTGGATGGCGTGGGCGAGAATGGTTCTTTCTGTGAGCATTCCCAGCTTTTCATAGATCCGGGTGTAGGACTCCGCGCCGAAAAGCTCGAGCACCTGCTCGATCTCATGGCGGTTCTCCGAAAGATGGGTCTGGATCCAGGCGCCTTGCTGGGAGGCGAATCCAGCTGTTTGGGACATCAGTTCCGCGGAGCAGTAAAGCGCGAAACGCGGGGTGAAGATATAGTCCAACAGAGGGTTTCGGCCATGCCAGCACTCATACATGTCCACCGAGCGGGAGTAGGCGTAATCCGTGGTTTGGATAAGCTCCGGAGGGCTTTTGCGGTCCATCATGGTCATGCCGATCAAGGCTCTGGCGCCAGCTTGCGCGGCGCTGGCGAAGGCTATGTCGCAGGCTTCCGCGAAAGGCGCGGTGTAGATCACGGCCGTGGTGGTGCCGGCGGCGAAGAGGGCCTGGAAAAACTCGTCGGAGAGGGCCTGGGCGTAGGCGGGATCAGCCGAGCGGGCCTCCTCGGGGAAAACGTGGCGTTCCAGCCAGCTCAGCAAAGAGGGTTCGTAGGCGCCTCGGATGCGGTATTGGGAAAGATGCACGTGCACGTCGATGAGGCCGGGCAGGCAAAGCAGGTCGCGGCGGTCCTCGCAATCGTTGTCCTGGGCTGGATCGAAGCGGCGGATGAAAGCAATTCCGGCTTCATCCCAGGCGATCACGTGGTCCCGGTAGATCACGGCGGCGTCCGGGGTGAGCGGAGTGAGCAGCTTGGTCCTAATCTTGCGCATGGTTGATCTTCCTGATGGAGACGATCTCAGCCCCGCCCAGGCCGAAATGCAGTTCCTGGCTGCTTTGGGAGGTGGTGCCCTTGGCGGAGCTGAGCTCACGGACCAGGCTGTATTCGCTGCCGTCGAGTCGTCTCAGCTTTATTTCCACCCGGGTTCCGAAAGCAGGGGAGTTCGGATATTGGGAAAACTTCGCTGGATCGGTTAGCAGCAGCACTTCGCCGCTTTTCCAGACGGGTTTTACGAAGAGCGAGTGGAATCCGTTGTGGCCGCGGTTGAAGAGGATCTTCGTGCCGTTGCCGCTGCCCACCACCAGATCGGTGAAGCCGTCCCGGTCCAGGTCCGCGGTGGCGTTGCCCCAACCGTTGAAGACCCTCGCTCCGGCCAGGAAGGTCACGTCGGTGAAAGTGCCGTCGCCGTTGTTTTTATAGAGGTAGGAGCGGTCGTTTTGGTAAACGGAGGTGATGAAGAGGTCCAGCCAGCCGTCGTTGTCGGCATCCAGCCAAAGGGGATCGGAGTGCAGTTCATCGTAAGTGATGCCCGCTTCCCGCGTCACATCAGTGAATTGCCAGTGCCAGAGGGTGTCGGCTCCGATCACCTTGCAGGCCCAGCCATCGTTGCGCAGCAACTGGCTCACGTCCGAGATGTCGATGTAGCGGGGATGGGCCAGGTTGGCGACGAAGAGGTCGAGGTCGCCGTCGTTGTCGTAGTCGCCCCAGTCGGCACCGATGCTGTGGCCGTACCAGCCATCCTTGCAGCGTCCGCTCAGTCCGTCCCGCGCGGCCACGTCCAGATATAGGCTGTCGGCATGGTCCCAGCAGAAATTGCGGGTGAGGCGGTAGTTGGTTACCAGAATCTCCTGTTCGCCGTCGTTGTCATAATCCGCGGGGGCCACGCCCCGTCCCGCCAGACCCGGGTTCCTTGTGTAGTCGGGTGTTCGGAAGCCCAGTTCCACGCTTTTATCGCTAAAGTAGCCGCCGTCGTTTTGCCAGAAGAAGTCGGGATAGCCGGCCTGGACCTGCCAGGTCTCGTAGTTGGCGGCGTAGAGCGAGGGATAGCCTGTGTCGCCGGTTTTGACCCAGGCGGCACCTTCGGTGGGATGGCGGTCATCGATGTCGCCGGCGCGCTCGTTCACCTTCACGAAGCGGCTGCCTTCCTGATTCTTCATCAGGGCATCGCCGAGGCCCTCGGAGTTGTGGGAAATGGCCACGAAATCCAGCCAGCCGTCGAGGTTGAAATCGGCCCAGAGCCCGCCGTTGGAGCTCAACTGGCTGATGTTCACGGAATCGCTCACGGCCACGAAATCCTGCCCCTGTTCGTTGCGGTAGAGGGAGTTGCCATTGAAGAGCAGATCGCCGTAGCCGTCGTTGTTGTAATCGCCGATGGCCACCCGAGTGTAACGCTTGTCCGGGAAAGGATGTTCCTCGAAAATGGCACCCCGGTAGCCGGCCAGGGAACGCGCCCAGGTCATCAGATCGGCTTTCACACCCAACCTTGAGCGCAGCTGATCCAGGGCTGTGAGGCAGGCCTCGTCGTACTTTCGGCGCGGTGATCCCAGCATCAGCGACCGGGTGAAGCTCCGGGCTGCCCGCAGGAGAAAGAAATCCTGGTCCGGGAGCGCTTCGATCCGCCCCTGCCAATAGCTGATTTCCGCCAGGTCACCCCGGTCGTTGTTCGCGAACGAGAGCGCCTGGATTTCGTTGAGCAACTGCTGCAAAGCGGGACCGGGAGACGGCAGCAGCGCGATGAGCCCTGCTTCGTCGCCGAAGAGGTTCTGAACGGCCAGCAGCGAGAAGTATTCAGCCTTGAGCCGGGTGAAGCGCAGCCGGGTGTACCATTCCTCCGGAGTGTGGAAATCATAAAGCACCCGCACACGTTCTTCGTGGGAATAGTCGTTCAGGGCGGAATCGAGCATGAAGGCCACCTGGTTGAGCAGCAGGGCATTGTCCGGCCGGGAACGCCTGTAGGCGGGGCTGAGCATGTAGATGGCGGAAATGTAAAGATGCAGGTCGGACTGGAATCCCTTTTCCTGAATGAGGGCGTCCATGGCATCAAAATTGCCGGCGCCGGAGAGATGATAAAGTTTGTAGTAGTAGGCCACCTGGCCCCATTCGGAGAGGGGAAAGTCGCGCTCGAAGGTGTCGATGAGGGCCAAAGCCAGCGAGTCGGAGCTTTCCACGCTGATCCGGTCGATCGCCTCCCGGGCCAGGTCCTCGATCACTGGATTGTAGCCGCGAACGTGGCGCAACTCCTGCATGAAATCCTCGTCCGAGGTCCCATACAGAAAGTGGTCCAACACGATCTGCTCGTCTGGGGAACTGAATTCCTCCACCAATTGCTGCCGCACTTTCTCGAAGGTGGCGTTGTCCACCCTGGTCTGATCGGCGACCCGTAACCAGGCCAGCGCGTCTTCCAAAGAGTGGTGCCCCAGCGCCAGCCGCTCGCGGCAGCGCAGTTCCAATTCCGGCAAGTCAGCCCGGAGCGAGTGTTCCAGCGCAAGGCGGACCTCGGTTTCCGGTCCGGCCAGCAGTTCCTCAATTTTGTTGGCGTGGTTTTGCAGTGTCGCGAAGTTTTCGGTGTCGAGCAGCCACGCGAAATCTTCAGTGCTGATGGCCCCAAGCCCTGTGGCAATCAACAGGGTAAGGATCAGAAGGTTTTTCATGGCTTCTCCCTTAAAGCTGCGATCAGGGCGTTGATGTCCTGCGCGCTGAAGTGGTAGGTGGCGTTGCAGAAATGGCATTGGGGATCGATGCCCTCCTGCATGGTGGAGAGCTCTTGTTCCCCCAGCAGCAGCAGGGCGCGTTCGAAGCGGTCCCTCGAGCAGTTGCAGTTGTAGCGGATGGAACCAGCCGGAGTGAGCTCGAGCTCGCTTTCCTTCACCACAAAGCGTTTGAGGATATCCGGCAGCGCCAGCCCCATGTCCATGAGGTCCGAAACGTTGGGCGTCTTGTTCAAGGCGGCGATCAGTTCGTCGGCCAGCCTGAGATCGGCATCCGGCAGCTGCTGGATGATGAACCCCCCGGAAGCCCGAACAGAAGCGGTTTTATCGATCAATACGCCGAGGTTGACAACAGAAGGGATCTGCTCCGATTGGTCGAAATAGTGCGCCAGGTTGAGGGCCAGTTCGCCTGCGGAGAGGGCTGTGGTGCCAGTCGCCGGTTTTTTGTTCGGATAGCTGCGGATCACGCTCAGGGTACCGTTTCCCAAAGCCCGCACAGGGAAAAGGTTGGCTTCGTTTTCCTCCAGCCAGAGCCGGGGCTCGAAAGCGTAGCCGCGCAGATCGCCGCCGCCGGAGCAGATCATCAGGGCGCCTTTCAGAGGCCCGTCCCCGTCCACTCGCAGCGAAACCTCGCCTTCGGGCAGCTTGAGGTCCAGGCTCAGCATCGCCGCGGCGGAGATCATTTTGCCCAGCAGCAGCGTGTTGATCGGTGAAAGATCGTGCAGGTCGCGCAGCGTTTGCGCCGTTTGGGTGGATGATACCGCCAGCACCCGGAACTGTCCTGAAAAAGCGGTTCCCCGCCAAAGTTGGTCATTCATGTCGCATCCAGTTTGTGCCAATTTCCGTGCCCGGATAATAGTGAAACAGGATCTGCCGGTAATCCTCGCCGGAGCGGGCCTTCCTCAAAGCCCCCACCTGGCACATACCCACGCCGTGTCCCGAGCCGCGGCCTTTGATGGAAACCGTTCCCAAAGGATAGATGACCACCCCGCCGTTGTCGGCCAGCACAAAGCCGCCCTCAATGAAGAAGAAGGATGATTTGGCACCGCCAAAGGCCTGGCGGATCTTGTATTCACTGGTGTAGCGCACGGCCTTCTCGCCGTAAAAGGTGATGTCCGTGATCCGCCCCGAGCTACCGCGGCGGTTGATCACCAGATGTTCGATATCGGACAAGCCCACGTTTTTGGCCAGCTCCCTGCGGCCCAATTGCTTGATCCAGGCGGAAGCAGAGGCTTCCCAGGCGCTACCGCCCGTTTTGGATCCAGCCACCGAGATCCAGCGCCTCGCGTCCACTTCGGCCGATAGATTGTAACCGGCAGCCGCTTCATCGCACAGCACTCCGCTGAGGTGGGGGAGGGAAGCGCCGTCCCAGATGGCCTTGGAGGAATCGGTCCTGCCCCCGCAGCAGCTGTGGTAGGTGGCGTCGGCGATACGGCCTTCACGGATGAGGATCTCACCCGCGGTGTCTGTTGCTGCGGCCCGGACCCTTTCATTCTGCAGGTGCTTGCCCTTGTAAACCTGGCAGTGGGTTGTGTTGCAGAGGTCGTAGCCGTCCTTTTTATGGCGGTTGCTTAGCAGCAGGCTCACGGCGTGGGTCCTGGCCGCCACGGCCTGGGCTTTCATCGCCTCCAGAGGCGCGCTGCTGCCGATCTCGTTGGCGATCACCCCGGCCACGTAATCTTCCAGAGGCAACAAATGAGTGAGCACCAGCCTGCCTTCCACGCATTTCAGCAGGAACTCGCCGTCGTAACCCAGCTTGCCTCCGTCCAGCAGGAGGGGATCCGCGGAACTGAAACGCAGCGGCGTTTCCAGGTATTGAACCGCTCCCCTGGCCCCAGTCACCCGGACCGTGGCGTGAGTAAGCGGAATGCTCAGGACCTGCTTTTCGCTGATCCCGGCCAACCGGGCGTATTTCTGCGCTGTGGCCTTGTCCGGGAAGATTTGTTCCGAATAGACCAGGTTTTCCCGCCGGATCACCAGGCTGGAATCCTCCCAAGCAAAGGCCTCCCGTAAAACACCTTCGGAATCATCGTTCCAGGGTTCGCAGCTTTCCAGCCAACTCCATCCGGAAAGGGAGGCGCCGCTCTCCAATGTGATCCGGACGGGGGTTTGAATGCCGCGTGAAAGCGGGAAGTCCCGTTCGGAAAGGTTCACGTCCACAGGGACCCCGCTGGCGGGATCCAGATCAATACTGGCCCCGGAGCAGAGCAACACCTCAATGTACAGTTGCCCGTCCTGATACTCAGCGCTGTTCAGTCCCGCCCCATAAACAGCCAGAACTATCGCAAGCAAAGCTTTAACTATTAGACCATATTTCATCGATATGTATTGTATTTACTTAACCACCGATCCTGGCGGACAAGCTTTGGCGGGATGGACCAGCAACAGGGTGTCCGGGGTGTTCACAGCCAGCACCATGCCTTGCGAAACGATCCCGCGGATGGTGCGGGGCTCCAGGTTCACCAGCATCAGCACCTGTTTGCCGGTAACGTCAGCGGCCTTGTAGTGTTCGGCGATGCCGGCCACCAGTTCCCGCTGTTCACTGCCGAGGTCCACCTTCAGATGCAGCAGCTTGTCGGTCTTGGGCACCGGAGCGGCCTCCAGCACTGTGGCCACGCGAATGTCCAGGCGGGAGAAATCATCGTAAGTGATCTGGGCCTTGATGGGTTCGGATGTTTCGGGCATGCCGGCCTGAGCGGCCTTCTGATGCAGGAGGGCGATCTCGGCCTCGATCTGGGCGTCGTCCAGCTTGGCAAAGAGGGGTTTGGTATCCCGCAGGGTGTAATCCGCGCCAAGGTCCGGCTGTTCCCATTTCGCCAGGGGTTCCAGGCCCATCATGCCGCGCAGGCGGTCCATGGCGGAGGGCAGGATGGGGAAGAGGGCCACGGAGACCAACCGCAGCAGGGTGAGGCAGGTCCAGAGTGTTTCTTTCACCGTCTCGGGATCGGTCTTGATCTCCGCCCAAGGCTTGCGTTCATCGAAGAAGCGGTTGCCCAGGCGGGCGATATCCATCACCAGGCGGGTATTGGCTTTCACCTGATAGTCCTGATAGCCGGCGTTGATCTGCCGGAAAACGGTGAAAGCCTCATCCAAAAGGGCCTGGGCGGAGGCACTGAGCTGGGGATGGGCGATCTTGCCGTCAAAGTTCTTGCCCGCGAAGGCGAAGACGCGGTTGGCCAGGTTGCCCAGCACGTTGTTGAGTTCGCCGTTCACCTTCAGCTGGAAATCGCGGAAGGAGAAATCGCTGTCGCCCTTTTCCGGAGCGATGCAGGCCAGATAGTAGCGCAGGTATTCGGCGGGGAACCTTTCCACGATCTCGTCCACCCAGATGGCCCAGTTGCGGCTGGTGGAGAGTTTTTTCCCTTCCAGGTTCAGGAATTCGTTGGCAGGGATGTCGTAGGGCAGGCAGTAGCTTTGGTTTTGCCCCATCAGCACTGCGGGCCAGATGAGGGCGTGGAAGATGATGTTGTCTTTGCCGATGAAGTGGACCAGCCTGGTTTCGGGATCAAGCCAGTAATCCTTCCAACGGTCCGGTTGGCCGCTGCGTTCGGCCCATTCCACGGTGGATGAGATGTAGCCGATGGGGGCTTCGAACCACACGTAGAGAACCTTGTCACCGGCGTCGGCCAGAGGCACTGGCACGCCCCAGCTGAGGTCGCGGGTGATGGGGCGCTCCACCAGTCCCTGTTCCAGCAGGTTGAGCATGAAATTGCGGACGTTTTCCTTCCAATAGTCCTTTTTGGCGATCCAGCGTTCCAGATGGGTCGAAAAGTCGTTCAGCTGCAGGTACCAGTGGGTGGTTTCGCGGATCACCGGCTGGTTTCCGCAGATCTTGCAGCGGGGCTCAACGAGGGTGGTGGTCTCGTAGATCTGGCCGCAGGCGTCGCACTGGTCTCCGCGGGCGCCGGGGTCCCCGCAGCGGGGGCAGGTGCCTTCCACATAGCGGTCCGGCAAAAAACGTTTGTCGTGCTCGCAATAGAATTGCCGGGTCACGCGCGGGATCACGTGCCCTTTGTCGTAGAGGGCGCTGAAGAAATCCTGCGAAAGCTGGTAGTGGGCGGGCCGGGAGGTCCCGGAGAAGTTGTCGAAATCGATCTCCAGCGCGGCGAAGGCGGCCTTGATCGATTCATGGTAGCGTTTCACCACCTCGGCGGGACTCACGCCTTCCTGGTCGGCGGAAATGGAGATCGGGGTGCCGTGTTCGTCCGTGCCGCAGATGTAGATCACATCCTCGTGATGCAGTTTCAGCCAGCGGACGAAGATGTCCGCCGGAAGATAGGCCCCGGCCACATGGCCGATGTGGAGTTTGCCGTTGGCGTAGGGAAGGGCGCTGGTTACCAGATATCTCATTTTCCCTCTCCAATGAAGGCCTGATGGAGCTTCAGGACGCAGGGGCGCACCTGATCCGAGGGCAGCAGCAGTTCGATGGTCATGTCGCTGTGCTGGACGCGGCGGAGACCGAAGGGGGCGCAGAGTTCCAGCGTGCGGGCCAGCCAGCCGGGATCGAGGTTGATGCCCAGACCCACCAGGGTCACATAGCCCAGGCCTGCTTCGCGGGTGAGGGCTTCCACCGCGTGTTGCTGCAGCAGATACTCCGCTTCGCCCCGGTATTTTTCCTCGATCATCAGTTCGATGCTGTGGTCGCCCACCGCGTATTTGAAGATCTCGTTGGTCCAGGCCTGCAGCAGCGGCGTCAGTTTGGCGTCGCGGGCCAGTTCCAGGCGGATCAGGTTTTCCTTGTGCGCGATGGCCGTGATCTTGCGTTCTTCCATCATCTCTTCCTTGCTTGCTTTTTCTGTGTGGATTAGGGTCCCGGGCGCGAAAGTGAAGGAACTTTTCACCTCCACGGGGATCTGGTATTTGCTGGCGAATTCCACGGCCCGGGGATGCAACACCTTGGAGCCGCTGTAGGCCAAAGCCAGCATCTGGGCATAGCCGATCCGTTTCAGCAGGCGGGCGTTCGGCACCACCCGGGGATCGGCGGTGTAAACCCCGTCCACGTCGGTGAAGATCTCGCAGCGCCCGGCCTGCAGGTAACAGGCCAAAGCCACCGCCGAGGTGTCCGATCCGCCCCGGCCCAGGGTGGTGATCTCCTTTGCCTGGCTAACGCCCTGAAACCCGGCCACGATCACGATCTTGCCGCCGCCCAACTCCTGGTTGATGCGAAAGGCGTTCACGTTCAGGATGCGGGCGTTGCCGTGCTGGTTGTCCGTGATGATCCCGCTCTGAGAACCGGTGAACGAGATGGAGCCGAAGCCTTCCTTCTGCAAAGCCAGCGAAAGCAGCGACATGCTGATCCTCTCGCCTGCGGTTAGCAGCATGTCCAATTCGCGCCGGGAGGGATGCTCGGAAATGCCGTGGGCCAGCTGCATCAGTTCGTCCGTGGTCTTGGCCATGGCTGAAACCACCAGCACCAGCGAATCTTCCGGACGCTTTTGCTGCGCTATCCTGCGGGCGATGTTCTGGATCAGGGCGGTGCTGCCCACGGAAGTACCGCCAAATTTTTTAACGATTATTGACATAGACAATCACCAAAATCTCTTTGGAAACCTTTTGTCAAGACTTTTTCTGGGCTGACCGCCTCATCCGCCCGTCCCGAACGCGCGTCTTACCAAAGCGGAACGCTTCCCGCGCGAAAAGAAGGGATGCAGCCTTGGCAGGAATAGCCCACCCAGACACAGGCCAATGCGGGATCGATCCAGACGCAGTATGCATCGACACCCTCCCAGGGCATTACCCGGAACGTCTGGATTCCGGGTCCGACTGCGTCGTCCCGGAATGACTTAGCTGACGGGTTTTCAAATTGAACAGCCCGGGACAGCGTTACACTCTTTCAACTTATCACCCTAACACCTTTTCACGCTTAAAGACCCTGTTCATCTGTTCACCTGTTGATCTGTTCCACCCTGCCGCGCCGTCAGCCTTGTCTCTTCATCCCCTTTTCCTCCAGATCGTGCTGCCGGAGGCGCGTCAGGTCTTTATCTTGAACAGGTGCTTGAAGTGGTTGGGGCCGGAAAAGTAGACCAGGCCAAGGTCTTTCACATGCCAGGATTCCAGGTGGTCCACCGTGTCGCCATCGGTGTAGGTGGCGTAGAGTTTCAGGCCGGTCATGGTGCCTTTGTAGGTATCCACCGGCACGTTCCGCTTCATCTTGAAGTCCGCCGTGAATGTCTTTTTCACCAGCACGGAGGTGTATTTGCCTTCCCAGTGCCAATTGAAGGTGTTCACATCGTTGATCTTCAGCGGAAACGCCGGCATGCGGGGTTTCACGTGGAAGGTGAGCGGAATGGGGAAGAGGTTCGATTTAACGTCGATGCGCACCAGATAGATCCAGTCGCCGTCGACCTTGTAATAATACTTGGTGTGGCGAACGCTGCGGGTGTCCAGATAAAAGTCCCAGCCTGCTTTCTTGCTGTCTTTGGGCAGGATGCAGGTGACCACCTGGGTAAAGGTCTTATCGCCTTCCTGGGTCCTATAATCCCAGCGCAGCTGACTCCACCAGGGGTAATACTGGGCCAGGGAGATCTTCTCGCCGCCGGCCGCCGCAGCCGCGGCCAGGAAAACCAACAGGATCAGAAGCGCTTTGTTCATCCGCAATTACCACGGCATGGAAAAAAACTCGCCAGCCCCGTTTCCGCCGGATATCTTGCCCAGAGCTGTTCTCCGCGTACGGGGAAGCAAGCGGGCAACCGATCATCATGTCCGTATTTATTCTTGTTCATGTCATTCCCGGATTTATGAACTTAAAAAAAGCACGCTCGCGGCATGGTTTTATTCTGTCAAGATTTCTTTTTTTCCATGTCGGCAAGGGGATCCAGGCCAACCCCCGCCCAGCCTCAAACCACTGTAATTCCGAACGCAGGAAAACAATCCAGTCTGTCGGGGGCATTGGCCTCACAGGGAGCGACTCCAACGCTCACATCACCGGATCGCCAGTATCATGAATCAATCCTTACTCATTACAGAATAAGAGAATAAGCTTGACACTAATTTTGGCTGTTTTGCAAACCGAGTGGGTTGCGAGATCGGCTGGATGCAGATCTTTCAATTGCCTTTACGCTCTCCGTTGTTCCGGGTGGTGAAGCCAGACCCGGAATCCAGACGGTCCGGGTAATGCCCTCCTGGACTGGCTATTCCCGCAAGGGCTGGATCCGTTTCACCCCACCGGCCTACAAGTTGTCCGGCGAGGACCCCGACGTCTCTTCCCGCCAGAGGCGCTCCGTTCCGGAATGGCGTGGGTTTGGGTCCGGTGAATGAGGGTTCTGCTGTAGTCGATGCTCCTGCGTCGCTCGACTCCAGCTACGTCATGCCAGCGCAGTCTGGCATCCGGTTCTTTTAACGGGGTGGCGTGGCCGTGGCGCAGCATGCCAATGCTGCGTTTTGGCTTTTCGCAGGATCGGCATCCTGCGCTACGGGGCTGTCCGTCATGCCAGCGCAAGCTGGCATCCAGGTCTTTCTGGATCCCGGAGTCCGGGATGACATTGACCGGAACAGAGGATTCTGTGAATATGCGGTAATCAGTTCAATCAATTCTATCAATTCTATCAATTCCTTATACACGGCCCCTTTTCAACCTCTCCGTCCAGGACCGGGATGATGGATATCTAATATACTGGTGTATATATACATATGTATAATATATACTAAATTAGTAGGTATTAGTAGTTATATAGGTATATATATGTAATATAGTGTCTTGCGTCCAGGTTTTACCATTACCCTCCCAAAAACGACAGCCGGGGCGGCCGTGTATAGGGAATTGATAGAATTGATAGAATTCATAGAATTCATAGCCTAGAAAAAAGGGGCCGTGTATAGGGAATTGATAGAATTGATAGAATTCATAGAATTCATAGCCCAAAAAAGGGGCCGCTTTTGGCAGCCCCTTATCTCCGTAACGGTCAGTTGATGTCCACTTACTCCAAGGCGGGATTGAGGTAACACTTCACGCTGACCCTGTTCATGTAACCGATCTCGTCCTTATGGCAGAGTGTCGCCTGCTTTTCCACCAAGCTCTCCACGCACTTGCGGAAGACCCGCTAGGGCAGGCGGGATTTGCAGAGCAGGCGGGAATGCTCCAGTCCCGGCTCCGGCGCCTTTTGGAGGTTCTTCAGCAGGTGGCGTTCCTCATCCAGCTTGCTGCCCTCGGTAAGCTGCTTCAAAGAGGCCTGCTCCTCATCCCTTTGAAACATATGAACGGATGAAAAAACCGGGTTGTAGGGAAAAATGCTCCCAAACCGGGAAGCGTGAGGACCCAGGAAAGGGCTGGATGCTGGAATTGAGCGCTTCATGTTTTTTCCGCGCATCCATGTTTTCTCATATGCTCGTTTATTGGGGTATGTTTACCAGCGCGAATATGTTCCCCGCATCGCCCCCGAATGATCGCCGCACAGCAGGCGGGGATCTACCGGGGGAGGGAATTTCGGAAAGAGAATAGGGATGAACAGGATGACCTGGATAAAGGCAGTCGCATCCACTCCATTTGATAATGAGAAAAAAAATCAACATCCACCAATACACGCTTCAGAAAAGATTTACAGGCAGCATCCACCTCGTTTCCGAAAGGCCAATTGGAGCAAAAAGCAAAAAAAATCTTGACAGGAATGTGGTAGTGTAATACTTGGCTACATCGCTACGGTGATACTACGGTAAATAACGTTACAGAGGTGGTTATGAAGATATTCAACGGCGACACGCCGATCTACCTGCAGCTGCGAGCCCACATCGAGGAGTTGATCCTGGAAGGGACGCTGGCCGAAGAGGCGCAGATCCACTCCCTGAGAGTGATGGCCAGCGAGTACGGGCTGAATCCCATCACGGTGGGCAACGCCCTCAGCCTTCTGGTGGAGGAAGGCGTGCTGGAGAAAAAGCGGGGGGTGGGGATGTTTGTGGCCCCTGGCGCGAGGGAACTGATCATCAGTGCCCGCGGAAAAGATTTCATCACGGACAGCCTGGAGCCGGTGCTGCGCAAAGCCCGGCAGTTGGAGCTGCCCAAAGCACAGATCATGCAAAGCTTAAACACGATATATGGAGGAAAGGATGAGTGAATTCATCTACCAAACCAACAACCTGAGCAAGTACTACGGCAAGTTCAAAGCCCTGGACGATGTAAATCTGAACCTGGGCAGCGGCCGGATCATCGGTTTGCTGGGCAAGAACGGAGCGGGAAAATCCACCCTGATGCGCTGTCTGCTGGGTTTTCTGAACCACGAGGGCAGCGTGAAGCTGGGGGAGAGGGAGATCAAACACCGGGACCACCGCGTGTTTGAGGAAGTGGCCTTCATCCCGGACGTGAGTGGATTGGACGACCGCCTCACCGTGCGCCAGACCATCGACTACATCCGGGGTGTGAATCCCCGCTGGAACGACGGACGGGCCCAGAAGCTGCTCGCCATCAGCAACCTGCCCCCGAAGTTCAAGGTGGGCAAACTTTCCAAAGGCATGAAAACGAAGCTCTACCTGTTGATCACGCTGTCGCTGGATGTGAGGTTCCTGCTGCTTGACGAACCCACCCTGGGTCTGGACATCGCCTTCCGCAAGGAGTTTTTCAACACCATCCTGGGCGAGTTCTTCGACGAGAGCAAGACCATCCTCATCTCCACCCATCAGGCGGAGGAGGTGGAGGACCTGCTGCAGGAAGTGATCTTCATCGACCGCGGGAGGATCCTGCTGCACGAAGATATGGAAAGCCTGAAAAGCCGGCTGCGGGTGGTCACCCTGCCCAGCGACCGGGAGCCCGAGATCCTCAACTACAAACCCCGCCTGGTTTCCCACACCCTGGGAATGACCAGCGCGGTGCTGGATTCCGAGGTGGACATCCCCGGCGCCGGCTACAACCGGGCCAATCTCGCGGACCTTTTCCTGTCCGTGGTGGGAGGAACAGATGAAACAGTGTAAAGCTCTTTTAAAAAAAGAATGGGACACCAACTGGGCGGGGGTCCTGATCCCGCTGTGGATAACCGGCGGAGTGTACGTTACCGCCCTGATCGGCTGGATCATCAGCCTGATCCGGGGGCACGATCTGGGCGCGCTGATGCAGGTTTCTGGAATGCCCGCAGGTTATGACGCCTTCATGCTGTATGGAACGGCGGCCGCCATCACCACCTTGCTGGGCTTTGTTTCCTTGCTCAGCGCGGCTGGTTTGGCGGATAGCGTGATCAACGGCGGCTTCAAGCGCCGCTGCGAGATCCTGCACTTTTCCCAGCCGGTCTCATTTCTGAAGATCGCCGGCAGCAAGTTCCTGCTTGTAAGCCTGGCAGTGATCCTGTTGTTCGGCGTCCTGTCGCTGCTGAACGCGGTTGTGATCACGGCAGTGGGCCGCCAGATGTTTTCCGGGGAATTCCACTACGGCCTCACGGGCTGGCTGCAATCCTTTGTTGGCGGCAGCCTCACGATCCTGTTCGTGGGTTCGCTGGCCTGGCTGTTCGCGGGCGTTTTCAAACGCAAGTCTTTCCTGATGGGGCTTCTGGTGCTGCTGGCCATCGAGGTGGTGATCGGCGTGCTGAACTACACCACCGGCTGGCGCATTCCCTCGCTGTTCGAGTTTCTGGGCAGGATGGTGGCCCTGAAGGTGGAGATCGATCCATCTGTTGGCGTGCTGGAAGCGCCCGATGTCCAAGCTGTGATCAGCAGGGGCTGGGATACGATCCTTTCCTGGACTTCGGCGCTCAAGCTGGCTCTCAGCGCGGTTTTCACCGTGGCCGGGGCCTGGCTTTACAAGTTTAGGGAGCTAAGCTGAAGATGATTTATATTGACAAAAAAGCCACAACTGAAAATGAAATGCCAAGGCCGGGAATCGCTCCCGGGCTGGAATTCCGGACCATGGAAAGCCGCACTGAAGGCAGACCGGAACGGGCCGGAAACATTCAGATCATTCTGTTCACCGAGGAGGATGAATGAAACATATCCTGGGGAGCCTGTTGCTCCTTCTCTCTCTACCCGCGATCGTTTGCGCCCAAACACCCGCGTGGCAAGACCTTGACCTCACCGGGCTGGATCATCCCACCGCCAGCATCGACAACCTCTTCATCCCGCTGGCCAATCCCTCCCTGCTGGGAACCGGCCACGCCAGCGGACTGGGCTGGGCCCACACGCTCGCCGACTGGAAATTCCGCCAGCACTACTGGATCTTCGCCAATCTGGACAACCTCAGCTACACCTATGAATACACCAAGGATGGGGCCGACAACGGCATGAATTTCCACACCCTGGCCCTGGGCACCGAAATGCTGCCCCGGAACATTCTGCCAAACCTCTACCTGGGCACGCATTACCGCTGGGCCAACGGCGACATCGGCCACGGCGACTGGCGCAGCGCCCTCACCTACAGGCCCCACGGCTCAACCTCTCTGGCCCTCCGGCTGGACAACCCCTATCAACAATCCCCGGCCTACCACGCCGGCGCGGCGCTGAGGCCCCTGGCCTTTGTTAAAGGGATCAGGGACGAGCGATTGGAACTGAGCGCGGATATCGATTACGACAAGGACGGCGGCAGCGGCTACGGGTTCAACGACCTCGTGGTAGGCGCTCACACCAGGATAGTGGATGGCCTGAACATCGGCGCTTCCTACAATCTGGACAAGCAAACCGCCTGGATGAACTTCAGCCTCAGCCTCGGCAAGACCGACCTCGGCGCCATCGCCACCGGAAAATCCGCCACCGATCACATCAGTGTGCCCTACATCCATTTCACGGACAACGTGTTCCGCCCCTTCCTGGGCCTGCGCGGCACAAACTGGTACGCGATGAAGCTGGGAGGGGAGATCAAGACCTACGCCGGACCGCAATACAGTTTCGGCAAGATCAGGATCATGGACGACCAGAGCAAAAGCATAGAAAGCGTGATCGCCGACATCAACCGGGCCAAAGACGATCCCTCCGTGCACGGCATCCTGCTCAAGAATCCTTCTTTTTCCACTTCCTACGCCCTGCTGCAGGAACTCACCGCCGCCTTCCAGGAATTCAAGGCCGCCGACAAGAACGTCGTCTTTTATTTCGACAATATAGGCAACGCCGGCTACATCTTCGCCGCCTCCATCGCCGACGCCATCTATCTAAATCCGCTGGGAGCGGTGGACCTGCGCGGCCTTTCCACCACCAGCCCCTACTTCAAGGAATTGCTGGACAGCCTGGGCGTGGAGGTGATGAACTTCCGCAGCCACAAATACAAAAACGCCGGCAACATGTTTTCCGAAACTGAGATGACCGCGGCCGAGCGTGAGGTTTACGATTCCCTGCTGCAGAGCATCTACGACCAGATGGCAGCCGCCATGAACGCGGGACGGGGCGACAAACTGAAAAGCTCCGTGCAGGAAACCATCGACGCCGGTCCTTACTACCTGGCCTCAGACGCCCTCGCGGCGGGCCTGGTGGACAAGGTGATCTATGAAGACGAACTCAACAAGCTGCTGAAGGACGAATTCAGCTTTGCCGGAACCCAGGGCAGCGTTCCCCAATATATCGATCATAGCTGGAGCCAGCCCCGCGAGAACCTCATTGCCGTGATCTACGCCCAGGGCAACATCGTGATGGGCAAAGGCGAGCCCGGCTTCGTGATCGCCCACGAAAACACGGTGAAACTGATTCGCGCCGCGCGGAAAAACCCCATGTACAAAGGCATCATCCTGCGCGTGGACAGCGGCGGCGGCTCGGCCCAGGCCTCGGACATCATCCTGCGTGAACTCCAACTGGCCCAAAGCGAAAACAAGAAGCCCGTGGTGGTCTCCATGGCCGGCGTGGCCGGTTCCGGCGGCTATTACATCGCCTGCGGGGCGGACCGCATCGTGGCCGAGCCTGCCACCATCACCGGCTCCATCGGGGTGATCGGGCTCTCGTTCGCCTTGCCGAAGCTCTACGACAAGCTCGGCGTGAACTGGTCCACTGTGAAGAAAGGCGCCAACGCCGATGTCGGAGCCACCCACCGCTATTGGAGCGAGGAAGAGCAAAGCCGGATGTCCGGATACATTGAAGCCGTTTACGAAGATTTCGTGAGGAAAGTGGACGCCGGACGCGACGGTTTGGATTACGACCAGGTGCACGCCATCGCCCAGGGTCGCGTCTGGACCGGCGAACAGGCCTTGGAGAACGGGCTTGTGGACGCGCTTGGCGGCCTCGACACCGCTGTGGAGGAAATGCGCGAACTCACCGGCATCAAAGGCCACATCAAGCTTGTGGACGCCACCACCTCCCAGGCGGGCGTGCAGATCAAACTCCAGGGAAATCCCCTCGGAACGTCCCTGCGGAATGCCGCCCTGGACGAATTTCTGGGAGACTATATCCGCGTTTATGAACTCTGGCGTGATTTCGGCGATGGTGAAGCGCTGATGCTCACCCCGCTGGAACTTGATGACATTCAGTTCTGACTCTAAAAAATCTGCATACATCAGAAGGGCCCGGGATCAACACCCGGGCCCATTTCTTTGGGGCTTGATGTCAAACCAGGTGGATTGGGTGACAAAATAGGCTCATGTTCAAATAGAGTGGGTCCGTCATCCCAGCGTAGGCTGGGATCCAGAAAAGCCCCGTGGCGCAGGATTCCGATCCTGCAAAAAGCCAAAAAGCAGCATTGGCATGCTGCGCTACGAACCCGATAAAAGACCTGGATTCCAGCCTGCGCTGGAATGACGGATAGGGTACTAGAGTTTACCCACCATAAATGAACTTGAGCCACAAAATATTCCCAGCTGGAGTTTGTTTCCCCTGGCTCACGCCGCCAGATCTGGCTCAGCCCCGGGGACAGCCGATCTGGCGCAGCGCTTCGAACAAGACTATGGCGACGGCGTTGGAAAGGTTCAGCGAGCGGATTTGGGGGTGCATGGGTATGGTCAGGGTTTGTGAGGGGTAAGCCTCCAGAAGTGTTCGCGGCAGGCCGCGCGATTCGGGACCAAAGACCAGAAAATCGCCCGGTTGATAGCGCGCGTCCAGATAGCTGCGCCGGGCTTTGGTGCTGCAGAGCCAGATCCTCTCCGGTGGGCAGAGGAGGGGGATCTCCTCCCAATCCTTGTGCAGCCTCAGTTCCAGGTGTTCCCAATAATCCAACCCGGCCCGTTTGAGCGCCTTGTCCGTGAGCAGGAATTTGCAGGGCTGGATGAGGTGCAGAGTGGCTCCGGTGCCCACGCAGAGCCTGCCGATGTTACCGGTGTTGGCCGGTATTTCCGGTTCATACAGAACCACGTTCAGGTCCACTGGCGGCAGGGACAGCATCTTCAGAGGCCGGGGAGGCTTTTGATCAGGCGATCCCAGTTTTCCAGCCAGAGGGGCAGGTTTTGGGCTGCTTCATACCTATCCAGGCGGCTGTTGACGCTGTAAACGCTCCAGGGCACACGGGCAAAGCCTCTCGGCAGGGGGGTGCGTCCGTTCACGGGCAGCATGGCCAGCTTGAACATCACAAATTGCTGGGTTTCCGCGGAGATCAGATGGCGCAGGAAAAGCAGGGCGGTGGCGCGGTTGGCGGCGCCTTTGCACAGGGCGGCGTATTCGGTGTGGCGAAACGATCCTTCCTGGGGGATCACAGCCTGGATGTGGCTTTCGGAGGGGTAAAACTCGCTGATCCAGGCCGGAACAGAGTTGTAGCCGATCATCAGGCCGCAATCTCCCTTCCGCAGAGCGTTCAAGGCTTCATGATGGTCGGCATAGAGATGGCGGACATTTTTACGGAAGCTATTCCAAAGCTGCTCGTATCCGCGCTCTCCAAACAGGGCCACGGTCCAGAGCAGGGAAGCGCGGCCCAGGCCGGTGGCGGAGGGATCGCAGAGGGCCAGTTGGTTGAAATAGCGCGCGTCCTGGAGTTCGCCAAAAGACCGGGGCGGGTCCGGAAATTTACGGGTGTCGCAGATGAAGCTCAGATTGGCGCTGGCGTAGGGGATGAGGCGCTGGTCCGGGTCGCGGGGGATCTCGTGGCTGATTTCCGAGAGCGCGATCTCCGGTAGGGCGGCAAAGGGATCCAGGATGGTGTCGGAGATGGCGAACGAGCTGTCCAGCCCCAGCACGAGGTCGGCATTGGCCAGGCTGTCGGACACGCTGAGGGAATCCATCAGTGAGATCAGGTCCGGGAAGATCACCACGTTCAGAGCGGTGTTGTTTTTGGCCCCGAAGTCCTTGAGGACGGCAGCCTCGAAGCCGGAGGAGCGGATGTGCTGCAGGGCGAAGATGGTCAGAGAGCTGGTCGGGGCGGGTTTTTCCGCTTTCGGTTCAGGTTTGGGCTTGCAATCTCCGCAGGCCAGCAGCAAAGCGAGCGTGACCGCGGTGGCGGCGGGGATCAGCTTGCGTGCTTGCATCACACGCTGCCCAAGATCACGAAAGCCACGATGAAATCCATCACCAGCACCCACACGGCGCTATAGACCACGGTTAGCATGGTGCTGCGTCCCACGCCCTCGGCGCCGCCTCTGGTGCGGTCGCCAAAAAAACAGGCCAGGGAAGTGATCACGAAGCCGAACACGATCGCTTTCACGATGCCGCTCAGCAGATCGAAGGTTTGAAAGTAGCTGCGGATGTTGTTGAAAAAAGTGTGGTAGTGGATGCCGTTGCGCAGCCAGTTGAAAAACCAAGCGCTGCCGATGCCGACCACGTTGGCGAAGATGGTGAGCAGGGGAAAGGCCACCACGCCGGCCGCGATGCGGGGCAGGTAGAGAAATTCCTCGGGTTCCACACTCATGCTGCTGAGGGCATCCAGTTGCTCGCTAACCCTCATGGAGCCTATCTCCGCGGCTATGGCAGCCCCCACCTTGCCGGTCATCACCAGGGCCGTGAGCACCGGCGCCAGCTCGATCATGGTGGATTTGCTGATCAATACACTGAAGAGGTGGTCCGGAATGTAGCCGCGTCCCTGATAGACAAGCTGCAGCGCGGTCACGAGGCCGGTGAAGGAAGAGGTGAGGGCGATCAGCGGCAGGGAATCCACGCCGATGCGCTTGATCTGGATTACAAGTTCCTGACGCCTTTTGCCCAGATGAGGCAGGCGTTTCAGCACCCTGCCGTTGAAGATGGTGAAAGCGCCCACACCGGCCAGGAAATCAAGTTTCATGCGCAGTGTCGATGCTGCGGAAGAGGGTGTATTCCTTTACAAAGCCGAGGTCAACCGAGCCTGTGGAGCCATGGCGGTTTTTTCCCACGATCACTTCCGCGACGCCGGGTTTTTCCGATTTCTCGCCGAAGTAATAATCGTCCCGGTAGATGAACATCACCAGGTCGGCGTCCTGTTCGATGGCTCCGGACTCACGCAGGTCAGCCAGGCGGGGGCGTTTTTCCTCGCGGGTTTCCAGCATGCGGTTGAGCTGGGATAGGGCCACCACCGGGATCTTCATGTCCTTGGCCAGGATCTTCAGCGCGCGTGAGATCTCCGAGATCTCCTGCTGGCGGCTGTCGCGGTCCTTGGGCAGGGTCATCAGCTGCAGATAGTCGATGATGACCAGGTCGATGCCTCCGGCGTCGGCGGCCAGACGCCGCGTTTTCGCGCGGATGTCCAGAGGGGTGTTGGTGCCGGATTCGTCTATGTAGATGGGTTTCGCGGAGAGCACTTCGGAGGCCTGCATGATGCGGATGAGCTTTTCCTCGTTCATCCCGTAACCCTTGAGCATGGCGTCCATGTTCACTTCTGAAGCGCTGCTGAACATGCGCATGATCACTTCGTCGGCGGCCATTTCCATGGTGAAGATGGCCACTGTTTTACCCATGTTCACCGCGGCGTGGGAAGCGATGTTCAGGGCCAAGGATGTTTTGCCCATGGCGGGGCGCGCGGCTATGATGATGAACTGGCCTGGCCGGAACCCGCCGGTGAGGCGGTCCAGGTCGCCGTAGCCGCTGGGAACGCCCACCACCGGGATCTTCGAGGTGGCGATGGCGTCGATGGTCTTCAGCACCTCGTGGCTGATCTCGTCGAAACGCTGGAAACCCTGATGGTGAGGGAGTTCGGCTATTCTGAAGATCTCCTGCTCGGCCTCGTCGACGATGTCCTTCACGGATTTGGGCGAGCTGTAGCAGGATTCGATGATGCCGTTGCAGGCCACGATCAGATGCCGCAGCAGGGCTTTCTCGGTGAGGATGTTCAGGTGGTAGTCGAAGTTGGCACTCGAGACCACAAAGTCGGCCAGATCGTTGATATAGGGTATTCCCCCGGCCTTTTCGAGGGTGTTGTTGCGCTCCATGCGGCTGGCCAGGGTTACGGGGTCGGTTTCCACGCCTTCGTTGAAAAGCTCGCAGATGGCGCGGAAGACCAGCTTGTTGGCGGCACGGGAAAAATATTCTTCCTTGATGGTTTCGATGCCTTTGCTCACCATGCTGGAATCGATGATCATGGCCGAAAGCACTCCGGCTTCGGCGTTCACGTCGGTGGGCAGGGCGCGGTCGGAGATCTGAGTGACGTCTTTGGGGGCGGGATCCGCTTTCTTAGCCATCTTTCAGCTTTTCCGAGAGGGCTTGGGCCACATTTTCCGGCACGAAATCCTTGAGTTCGGAGCCAAGCTCTGCCAGCTGGCGGATCATGGAAGATGAGAGGTACATGTAGCGCAGGCTGGGCACCAGAAACAGGGTTTCAATGGCGGGATCGAGCTTGGTGTTCGTAAGGGCCAGGGCCAGCTCGTACTCAAAATCCGAAACGGCGCGCAAGCCGCGGATCATCACCCGGCAATCCTGCCCGCGGGCGAACTCCACCGCCAGGCCTTCAAAACCCCGCACCTCCACGTTGGGAATGTGTTTCACAGCCTCCGAGCACAGCCGGATGCGCTCTTCCAGGCCAAACAGGTTTTCCTTGCCCGTGTAGCCCGCCACGGCCAGGATCACCCGATCAAAGAGTTTGGCGGCCTTTTCCAAGATGTTCACATGGCCCAGGGTGATGGGGTCGAAAGTTCCGGGATAGATGGCTTTGCTGATCATGACGCGTTCACCCGGCGGCGCAGTTTCTCGATGTCCTTGATCTCCTTGGGGATCTTGGCGGAAAGCACTTTGGAGCCGGTTTTGGTAACCAGCACGTCGTCTTCGATGCGCACGCCGAGGCTTTCCTCCGGAAGGTAGAGCCCGGGCTCGACGGTGATCACGTTGCCCTCTTCCAGAGCGGCTTCGCGGCCGCCGAGGTCGTGGGTGTCCATGCCCAGAAAGTGGCTCACGCCGTGCATGTAATATCTGCCCACCTGGTCCTCGGAATCGATCAGGCCCAAGGAGATCAGTCCCCGCGCCAGTCCCTTTTTGGTAATGTCGTTAAGTTCGGATAGCGTCACCCCGGGCTTCACGGCCGCGATCACCTCTTTCTGCACCTCCAGCACCAGGCTGTAGATCTGCTTTTGGCGCGCGGTGAACTTCCGGCCGCTGGGGAAACAGCGGGTGATGTCGGCGCTGTAGCCGTTGCAGTCGGCGCCCACGTCCATCAGCACCAGTTCATTTTCGCCCACCCGGCAGTTGTTCTTTTCGTAGTGAAGGGTGGCGGCGTTGATCCCGGCGGCGATGATGGGTGAAAAACCCCAGGCCTGGAGCCCGCTTACCTGCATGCGGTAAAAGAGGGTGGCTTCCAGCTCGTATTCCATCATGCCTGCCGTGGCGGAACCCACGATGTCTTCGATGCCCTGGCCGGTGATGTCGATGGCCTTCTGCAGCTGCTTCACCTCCCAGGCATCCTTGAGCTTGCGCAGCGGGGCGATGAGGTCGTTCAGCTGGTTGATCTGGATCTGCGGATGGCGGTCGCGCACGGGCTGCAGCATGTGCATGGCCAGGGTGGGCGGCTGGTTCAGGCCGGCGAAGCCGAGGTTGGCATGGATCACCTGCATGAAGGGACACATCGCGGAAAGGGTGGGGTAAAACTCGTCCAGATAGCGCACGCGCTGGATCCCGCTGATCCCCGTGGCTTCCTTCGCGTCCAGTTTTTCGCCTTCCCAGACAATGCGTTCGGGATCGCTGCGTTCGATGAAGAGCATCTCGTTGAAGCGACCGCCAAATTTGCCCGCCACATAGATCAGTTCAGGATGGTTGAGCCCAGTGAGGTAAAGGAAATTTTTGTCCTGGCTAAACTTTTGCAGTTTGCCTTGGGTATTGGCAAAGACAATAACGTGTTCGCCGTCGGAAAGGAGTGCGGCCAGGCGTTCCCGGCGCGGCGCTGTGATTTCAGCAGTCATGGTTCTTCCTTGTTCTAATTGTCTGAGGGCTGGTCCAGGGAGGCGTTTTTGGCGTCGCCTTCCCTGCCAAACTCATAAAAGTTCAGGCTTTGGGTCTGATTGGCAGTCACGGCGATGCCGTATTTGTAATATTCGCGGTAGTCCGCATCCACCAGCTTCAGGTCCCAGGTACCTTCTGTAACGGTCCAGATGGTGGTCTGGCCGGGGTTTAGGACGCCGGCGAGGTCGTTCGGGCCCCAGTCGAGATCGCCGGTGGGGGAGATATAGACCTCGGCAATGGCCAGCGCGGCATCGTTGGCAAAGGCGATGGCGCCGCCGGAGGGGAGCACGTCCACGGTGGAGATTAGCCCCGGGCGCACGGTCTGCTCCACCGCGTCGGCAAAAACGTAGTTGCCGATGTAGCTCACGCTGAGGATGGCGGTTTCTTTGTAAAACAGCGACCAGTTCGACCAGCCGCTGATCTTGCGCGGTTCCGAATTGGCCACGCTCACCCAGATCTCGTCAGCGCTGCGGTTGCGGATCCTCAGCTCGCCTTCCGCGGCCACGCAGGCCAGCACCGGCAGCACCAAGGCCAGCAGTAGCAACAGCAGCAGCCCGCGTTTCATCGCCAGGGCCCATCAACTGGTCCCGGCCGCTTTCCTGCGGGCGGAACTGCCGGTGAAGGTGTATTCGGGTGAAATGCCTTTGCTCACCACGTCCGCGCTGATTTTGCAGCCACGCAGCTTTTCCATGTCCGGAATGTCGTACATGATCTTCAGCATGAACTTTTCCATGATGGCCCGCAAGCCGCGCGCGCCGGCTTTTTGCTTGATGGCGATGCTGGCGATCTCGCGCAGGGCGTCGGGGTCGAATTCCAGGTCCACGCCGTCCATCTGGAAGTACTTCTTGTACTGGCTGCAGATGGCGTTCTTGGGCTGGGTGAGGATGTCCACCAGCGCTTCTTCGCTGAGTTCGTGCAGGGTGCAGAGCACTGGCATGCGGCCGATCAGTTCGGGGATCAGCCCGTATTTCAGCAGATCGTGGGAGACGGTCTGGTCAAAAATGTTGTAGTCTTCAGTCACCCGGCCCAGCTTGACGTCAAAGCCGATAGCCTTGGTGTCCAGGCGTTCCTTGATGATCTTTTCCAGGCCGAAGAAGGCCCCGCCGGCGATGAAGAGGATGTTTTTGGTGTCCATCTCGATGAAGTCCTGCTGCGGGTGTTTGCGCCCGCCTTTGGGCGGAACGTTCACCTTGGTGCCTTCCAGGATCTTCAGCAAAGCCTGCTGCACGCCTTCGCCGGAGACGTCGCGGGTGATCGAGGGCGTTTCGGATTTGCGGCTGATCTTGTCGATCTCGTCGATGTAAACGATGCCGCGCTCGGCTTTGGCCACGTCATAATCCGCGGCTTGGAGCAGGCGCACCAGGATGTTTTCCACGTCTTCGCCCACATAGCCGGCTTCAGTGAGGGTGGTGGCGTCGGAAATGGCAAAAGGCACTTTCAGATAGTTGGCCAGGGTCTGCGCGATCAGGGTCTTGCCGCAGCCCGTGGGGCCGATCATCATGATGTTGCTCTTCTCCAGCTCGATGGAGTCGTTCCTCTCCTGGCGGAAGATGCGTTTGTAATGGTTGTAAACCGCCACGGAGATGATCATTTTGGCCTGTTCCTGGCCGATCACGTACTGGTCCAGATAGCTCTTGATCTCGCTGGGCCGGGGCAGGTCGGTCACCTCTTCCGTGGTCTCCGGAACGCTGGTCACCACAATGTTGTGGCACATGGCGATGCATTCGTCGCAGATGTTTCCCGCGATCCCGCGGATCAGGGTTTTCACCTCGAGCTCGTTTCTGCCGCAGAATGAGCAGCTCAGGTTCTTGAACTTATCCAAGAAATCCTCCTGGTTTATTGGTCGGATTGGATGCCGCTGGGGTCATCTATTGCTTTGCCTCAAATCCCGTCAAGTTATTTCCGGGTGGCGATCATTTCGTCGATGATGCCGTATTCCTTGGCCTGAAGGGCGTCCATGTAAAAATTGCGGTCGGTGTCATCGATCAGTTTTTTCAGGTCCTGGCCGGTGTGTTTGTGCAGGATCTCGTTCATCCGCTCGCGCAGATAGAGGATCTCCCGGGCCTGGATCTCGATGTCGCTGGCCTGGCCCTGCGCGCCACCCAGAGGCTGGTGGATCATGATGCGGCTGTTGGGCAGGGCGGTGCGCTTGCCGTGATGGCCGGAAGCCAGCAGCAGCGCGGCCATGCTTGCGGCCTGGCCGAGGCAGATGGTGCTCACGTTGGGTTTGATGTACTGCATGGTGTCGTAGATCGCCAGCCCGGAGGAGATTATCCCGCCGGGGCTGTTGATGTACATGTAGATGTCGCGTTCGGGATCCTCGCCTTCCAGATGCAGCAGCTGCGCCACGATGGAATTGGCCAGGTTGTCCTCGATCACGCCGCTGACAAAGACGATCCTGTCTTTCAGCAGCCGGGAATAGATGTCGTAGGCCCGCTCGGTGCGGCCCACCTGTTCGATCACGATGGGAATGTAGCTCATACCTCTTCCTCCTCGGTTTCCTGCGAAACCTCAAACTCGGTGTTTTCAGGCTGCTCCGGTTCCGGCTCCGGCTCCACAAATGTGCAGGTGGCGGCGATCCCGCGCAGGATGTGATAGTTCAGCGCGCCTTCGCGAAAGTCCTCTCCGGCGATCTTTTCCTCGTTGTGTTCGCGGTAAGCGGCGGGATTGGTGTCTTCCAGGATGGCTTTGTGTTCTATGTAGGCGTCGCTCATCTCATCACTGAATTCCACTCCACTCTGTTTTTGCAGCGCGGCCAGAAGGTACATGCTGGCCATGTCCTGCATCACCTTTTCGATCACGTATTGCTGCAGTAAATGCCGGTATTTCTCGTCGTAGTTTTCCAGCTCCTGGGCCACGATGTATTGCAGGGTTTTTTTGGGCAGGGGAAACTGGTTGTCGTGGTAAAGTTTGGCCAGGATGGCGGAGTTTTCGCCGTCGAAGTTGCTGTGCTCGATCCTGGCTTTCATGTCTTCCGCGATCTTGGCCCGCATTTCCGCCAGGTCGGCAAAGTCCATGTCTTTGGCAAATTCGTCGTCAATGGCCGGCACCACGTTGCGGGTGATGGCGCTCACTTCAAAGCTGCAGGCGTACATTTTGTCATCCTCCACAGCCAGTTCGCTGTCGTGGGGCAGCAGCATGGCCACTGTTTTGCCATCCACTTCCGCCTCGACCTTCTCGCCGGTGCGGACACCCACGAACTGTCCGGGAAAATTCTCCACCTCCTCGTCGCCGGCGTAAAGCGCTGTTTCGCGGGTATGCCCGGCGCCGTTTTGTTCAAAGATCAGGTGGCCCTTCACCATGTCCCCGGCTATGGACAACTCCACGTCCTGGACGGTGGCGTGCTCGGTGCTGAGGTTCTGGATGAATTTCTCCACCTCCTCTTCCAGCACCAGAGGCTGGAAGGGCACCTGCAGATGGTCCAGCTGCCTGAATTCCACCGGCGGTTCATGCTCGATCTCCAGGGTGATCTTCATCTCTGATCCCTGCTGCCATTCGATCTCTTTCACTTCCGGATAGAGCAGGAAGCGGATCTCATGCTCCCGCGCGGCTTCGCCAAAAGCTTCGTCCACGAAGTCCTTCTCGAAATAGTCCTTGATCCTGTCGCCGTGCAGCCTGATAACCATGCTCAGCGGGGCCTTGCCCTTGCGGAATCCCGGCACTTCCAGCGATTTGGCCGCTTTCCGCAGATATTTCTGGTAGGCCGCGTCCACCCTTTCGGTTTCCACGGTGAGAACTATCTCTTTGGTGGTCGGGTCGATCTGTTTGAATTCTGTTTGCACTTTGTCTCCTGAATGTTATGGTGCGAAAGAGGGGACTCGAACCCCTACGGGATCACCCCACTGGATCCTAAGTCCAGCGCGTCTGCCAATTCCGCCACTTTCGCGGGTGATATCTGGAATGTATATATGGTAAGCTTGATGGGTCAAGTTTTTGCGGCCCGTCCGGCTGTCAAGCTGGTAGTGAAGAATTGTCTATCAGCCTGGTGTTGCCGATCTTCACGGCCAGCAGCAGGCGGGAATTCTGGTCCACCGGGTCCGCGTCGGCCAGGGTGTCGGAGTCCACGATCTTGATGTAGTCTATCTTTCCGCCGGCTTCCAGCACAATTCTTTCCGCTTCCGCCAGCAGTTCCCGGCTGTCCCTGATGCCCCTGGCGACCATCGCCCGCACCTGTTTCCAGGCCTGGCTAAGGCATCGGGCGCGGACGCGTTCCTCCGGGCTCAAAAACACGTTGCGCGAACTCAGGGCCAGCCCGTCGTCCTCGCGCACGATGGGGCAGCGCGCGATGCGCGTTTCGCTGTTCAGGTCCTGCAGCATGCGCTCCAGCACCACGATCTGCTGAAAATCCTTCAGGCCCATGAACATCAGATCCGGCTTCACGATCTGGGTGAGTTTCAGCACCACGGTGGCCACTCCCCGGAAATGTCCGGGCCGGCTGGCCCCGCAGAGTACGTTTGCAAGGCCCTCCACTTCCACCCAGGTGCGATACCCCGGGGGATACATCTGCGCGTCGTCCGGAAAGAAAACCAGGTCGGTCCTGTGCCGGGCCAGCAGTTCCAGATCGCCTTCCAGGTCGCGCGGATATCTGCCCAGGTCCTCCTGGGGACCGAACTGGGCGGGGTTCACATAGATGGATACGACACTCAGATCGGTCTCAACCGCGCACCTTTCCACCAGGGAAAGATGGCCCCGGTGCAGCGCGCCCATCGTGGGCACAAAACCCACCCTCAGGTCCCCTCTGATCTCAGCCAGGGCCTGGCGCAGTTCCGCCACCGTCTGGCAAACACGCATCATTTAACCGGTTCGTTGCCCTCACCCAAAATGATGATCCTGGGCTGGTAAGTTTCCATCTCCGCTTCGTCCATCAGGCCGTAGTTGACTACGATGATCCTGTCGCCAGTATGCACCATGCGGGCCGCGGCGCCGTTGATGCTGATCTTGCGGCTGCCGGGTGCCGCGGCGATGATGTAGGTGGAAAATCTCGCTCCGTTGTTCACGTCCCAGATCTCCACGCGCTCATGCTCGTGCATGCCGCTCAGTTTCAGCAGCTCGCTGTCTATCTGGATGCTGGCGTTGTAGTTCAGATCGCACTCGGTAACCGTGGCCCGGTGCAGCTTGGAAAGCAGTTTATACCTGAGCATTTTTATACTCCTCATATGTTTGTGATAATCCCAAAAAAAACAGACTGCTAATATGTCAATGATTTTCCTTGTCCGCCGGGCAACGCGATGCTACTTTAGTTGTCTTCCCGGCGCTTTTTCAGCCCCTGTATAAACTGACACCCAAAGCTGCAAGTTGTGACACAAGGGGAAAGTGGGGATAAGGCTTTATGTGGTGGTGAGTTGCGATGGACTGGTTATGGAAATGTCCAAGCGCTGATTTGGACGTATTTGGACTGTTTGCTGACACTATTACTGCAAATTAGCGAGGCGTTTGGACAAGCTTTGGAAAGAGCAGTTGGGAAATCGGAACTTTGAAATTAGAAAAACCGCAATTGGAGTGCGATTGTGCCGATCAGGAAAGCTCCGTAATTCCAATCCGAGTCTAAAACAAGAACCGGATAGTCTATATTAAATGGTTGGAGGACAATCTGTTGCCTGCGGTGATCGATCTGCACCTTCTTGATGGTGAGACCATCGTCAGTCCTTACAACTGCAATTTTACCATCAGCATTTTCCCAGCTCAGATCACTCTTGATGACCACGATGTCCTGATGCTGGATCACGGGCTCCATGCTTCTGCCATTTACTTGAAAGACAGTGTATTGCTTGGGGTTGCCGGTCAGGAATGAGACTGGTAATTGGATCTGCCCCACCTGACTCCACTCGTCTTTGATCTCCATCGGCGGTCCGGCAGCTATCTCTCCAACTATGGGAAAGGTGATAGATCTAGTGGGATCGAAGTCCTGATTGGTGATAGGGTGCAGGATTGGAGAGATTATGGTGGGGATTGAGCTGTCTGGATTGGTTGGGGGTGTAGGTGCCTGGATGGATTGGATGAGCTCTTGAAACTCATCTTTGGCATGCATGGAGCCGTTTCCTGTAAAGAGCCAGTGGATGTTGATCTGATCTTTGGAGAGTGCTTCTAAGAACTCCGGATCGGGATATCTCTCGTTTAGCTTGTAGCGGGAAAGCGAGGCACGGGAGATGCCATACTTAGTGGCAAACTGGTAATCCTTGAGTCGCATGGCCTTAATCACCAAGCTAAGGCGTTGTCCGATAGTCGGTTTATTCATCGTGAACTCCATGTAGAAACTTTGCTATTGACTATATCCGCATGGCTGCAAGATTAGTTCCAGATGCCATTCTGCTGCAAGGCGGTTTGGAGTCAATACTAAAGATTATAGTGTGACCCAGGTGGAATATAAAGTATTGCCGGAGAATGCGTAAGAAAGCTGGCAAACTCGCAGAAAAGACTTCCCAAGGTTCTGCGCTTGTAGTTCTTAGCACCCTACTAAATACATAAGAGAGGTGTAGAATGACTACCAAGAAACAACGCCAAGCGGAAGTGCAGAAACGGGTGAATCAGGGCAATGTCCAAGCGGGTACCCCTGTCCAAGCGGGGGTAGGCATGAGGCTTAACTCATTGATAACTATGATGAGAGGCCAAAATGTCCAAGCGCTTGAGCTCATTTTTCAAGATTCCCGGCTGAAAGGTCCAAGCGGGTCGCAGTATTTGAAGGATTTGGACATGGACATTAATGTGGATTTGATCTGGTTACCCATCGACAGGGTTGCCATGTTGCTGAACAAAAATCTGAAGACGATCAGAAGAATGGTCGATGCCGGGAAGCTGACCGCGCTCAAGCATCAGATCCCCACCAAGAACGGAGCCACGATCAAGACCTTTGTTCTGGCAACAGAGGAGATCATTCAGGCTGAGTATGACAGATTCAGAGACAGCTTGCGCAAACCGGAGCTCTACTTTGAGGAAGAGATCGGTTTAGGTGAGCATGGCTACTCCAGCGTTTTCCTGGTCTATTACGAGAGCGGTAAGGATCTGGCTTCTAAGGTTAGCGAGAAAGCAGGAGGTTCAGATGTTTCCCTATAGCGGCAGACCGACTGAGGAGTTCCTGAGAGAGTATCGCAGTAAACTGAATGAACTGCAAGAACTGATGGAAAGCCAGGGACTAAAGCTGGAGATCAAGAGCGGTGGCAGATGTAAAGTAGCTCCAGAGGTAAAGGCTGGAATAGGCAAAGTTAGTGGTGAAGGTGATACGTCTGTCGATTATAGCTTCCTGCTCGGCTACCGCCAGCAGTACAATGCCAAGGCCAAAGATGATAGTTCAGAAGACGATCTGGAGTCAGAGACCGTCTATGAGACCTATGAAGACAATCTGGAGTTCGAGCGTAAACTCACCCTAATCCACGAAGCCAAGGAAAATGGTGTAGTGATCGACTTCGGCAGTGACTTTCTCGATCTGGCTCCGGTGGAAGAGGAAAGGCTGTTATACAGTGATGAAGCTCAACTCTACGGCAGGTTCTGCCAGGAAGTGATTCGCAGAGTATATGGAGCTGAGTCCAAAGTATTAGCTTGGAAACGGATCACCAGTGACTATAACGGCAAGAGACTGGTGCCGGAGCTCTACAATCTCAAGGGACCCCGAAAAGAGCGGGCACTGCGAGAGTGGTTACGCGTTTACCATGAGACCAATCTGGATATGTATGCCCTGATCCATAAGAGCAAGGGCAAGTACAAAGAACGCAAGATCAGCTATCAGGAACAGCAGTATCTGCTGCACCTGCTGCTCAATCCCAATCGCATCAAAATCGGCTCTGCCATCACCAACCTCAAACAGATGAGCAGAAACAAAATAATAGAATCCGAAACCAATGAACGGACGCTTAGACGCTGGTGCGAGGAATGGGCTGCCAGGCATCCGGCAGAGTGGCATCAGGCCAGGGATGGCAGCAAGTATGTTTCTGAGCGGATAATCAAGTCTATCCGCAGAGACGATAGTACTCTCAAGGTAGGTGAAGTTTGGGTGGCAGATGGACATACCCTCTCCTTCGATATCCTCAATCCCCAGACCGGCAGAGCCCAACGCATGACGATGATCATGGTGATGGACTGGGCAAGTAGGTATCCGGTGGGAGCCTCACTCGCCTTCACTGAAGATAGCCAGCATATCCTCACTGCCTTCCGTAATGGCTTTATCAACTGCGCCCAGATCGCAGATAACAATAGCGGAACGATGGCAGTGCTACCAAAGTATGTCTATCTGGATAACGGCAAAGCCTTCCGAGCCAAACTCTTTCATGAGAAATGGGAAGAGCATGATCTGAACAAAGAACTGGGTGGCATCTTTCCCAGACTCAATATCGGAGTAAGATTCGCCGAGAGCTACAATGCCAAAGCCAAGATCATCGAACGCTTCTTCAAGACCTTCCAGGAGCAGTTTGAGCGGTTCATCACTACCTTTAGAGGCGCATCGATTGACGACAAGCCATCTGTGCTGAATCGCAATGAAGTCTGGGCAAAGAAGATCTATACCGGTAAGCCACCTACCATTGAAGAGACAATGCAGATGATCGCCTTCTATGTGAGATTCTGTTATGGAGAGACACCGCATAGCTCACTCAACAGACGCACACCCTATGAGGTCTTCAGTGCTGCCAGGATAGCCGAGAGTCGCCAGATAGAGATCTCCAGGCTCAACTTCCTGATGATGGCGATGGAACGCAAGAATATCCGCGCGGAGGGTATCAGGTTGGATAAAAAGGTCTACTGGCACCGGGAACTTGTTAATCATGTGGGACAGCCCTGTATCATCAGGTTCGATTACAGCGATGCCAGGTGGATCGTGGTCTATGACAAGAACGATGTCTTCATCTGCCAGGCTGCACTAAGAAAGACGCAGCATCCCTTCATTGAAGTCTCGATGGACAAGGCAGTCTCGCATAAGGAACTGAACAAGGAATACAAAGAGATCAAGGGTCTTAGACGAGAGAAAGAACGCAGTGCCAAGAAGTGGGTGATCAACTCGCAGAAGGCTGTCGATAAGATACTGAGCAACTCCCCATCTAAGCAGGAGAAGTTTGAGGATCAGGGTGCCAGAGCGCTCTTCAGCAGTCCTTCCATGCTGGAAGCACCACCTAAGGATAGTGACGAGATCATCGAGGAGATGACCAGAAAGATGATGATGAGACAGCCCAAACATCCGGATATGCTGAGTCCGGAAGAACGGGAGAAGCTTGATGCGGAAGAGAAGGAGAGATTGGCAGAGCAGGAGAGGGATAGGATAATCCTCAAGGAAATCAAAGAATCGTTCGACCGTATAGGGCTCGAATACCAGACTAGTAATGATAAGCCTCCCCTGGAGTTTGCGATCGGCTTCAGCCAAACAGCCAGAGAGTACTACAAAGCTCAACAAAGAGCCCAGGTTGAACAAGAAGCATCAGATGAAGCACCCACTGCCACCGCAACAAAAGATGCCACAGGTATAGAATCTGAAGATCATGATCCAGCGGAAAAGATCTCCAACCCAGCAGAATTGCCTGATGATAAGCAATCACAGGATGAGGCCAAGAATGGGCAGTCACCATTCGCACACCTCTCCAGAGCGGAACTCCTCAAACGCATCGGGATAAATTAGGAGGATAACATGAAACAGGGAACACTCGTCAGAACGCAGAACGTGATAGCCGCAGACAAATGCATCGAATACCTGCTAACCAGACCTAAGCTGGAGATGGTGGGGCTTGGATTGCTGTATGGCAGACCAGGCCCGGGAAAGACCACCTATGCGAGTCGGATTGCTTTCAGTAAGGGCTATCTATATGTCCGGCTGGAGGCAACTACCACTCCCAAGGCTTTCGCATCCAAGCTGCTCTTAGCCTTATACAAGAGATTTGGCATGGGAGAATACATCCCCTACGGAACAGCCAATGACCTCTTCATGATGTGTATAACCCTTCTGGAGGATCACAAGGATACGATCATAGTTGTTGATGAAATTGACTACGCCTTCCGACACCCACAGCTCTTGGGAGCGATCAGGGATATCGTGGATGTGACCACAGCGATAGTGATCCTGGTCGGAATGCAGAATGCCAAGGATAAACTCAATCAGATCAACGAGTATTACTTCGATAGATGCAATTTCTTCTATGAGTTCCAAGACCTACCCAAGAAGGACATTGCAGAACTATGCAGTGAGGTTTTGGAGATCAAGTTCCATTCTGACATAGTCGACTATGTCCACTTCCACTCTTGCGGTAATGTCCGCAAAGCCATGAAGCTCATCCGCTCTGTGGAAGAGATAGGCAGATACAAGAACCTTGAACTGGTTACCCAAGCCGATCTGGATGACTGAGGATAACATGACAGACAAAGAACTGATCCTCAACTTCGTCAGCCAATATGACCGCCCATTCAATGCAGAACTTATAGCCAAACTGACCAGTGTAAGCAGAGAAGCAATAGAAATGCTACTGCCTGAACTACTCCAAAGCCAAGCGATCAAGCAGATAGAAGATAGTCCTCCTATCTACGTCCGAGCCAACCGCTACCAAGCCAGGATCGGCTATCAGCATTATAAAGGCTGGACTTTCAGCATAACAGATGCTCACAGGCTACTGGAGATCCTGGAACAAGGCAGATTCAAGTCCATCCGAGATATTGCAGAAGCAATTGGCAAATCCAGACAGTGGGTCTATATCTATCTTGAGGCTCTGGCATCGATAGAGGTTGTAGACCTAAGGAAGCACATTTATGTGGTTATCTCCCGCCAAAACGTGCCCAAAATCGGTAGAAAAGTCCAGAAAGGTATCCTGGGTCAACTCAGGAATTTGAATAAAATGGGGTGGTATAGATTATTGGAGTAAAATTTGGATTCGGGTACGCTGATAATAGTGTGTCAGCCGAGTAGCTTTTCAACAGTAATCTCCGAAGTGAATTGATCAAGTAAATCTTTCGTTCCGGAGTCAAACAGCGAATCGTTACCACGCTATACGCGTCATTAGAATTATAGAAATAATTATGAATCCAACCTTTATCCTCATAATATAATGGCCAATGCAATAGCCACTATGGCTGCAAGTGTCAAAGCATAATTTATCATCAATACCCGTTTTATACTTGCGTTAGTAGCTTCGAGTGCATCAATTATTCCTCTTAGAGTTATCTCAAGTTTTTCAGAAACAGTTTTAGCTGCTGAGTCGAGCTTGATGGATATCTTTTGATCCAGTTCCATAAGTCTGCTTTCAAATCCGGTTATCAATGTACTTGAGTTGGTATTCCAGGTTTCGTAACTTTCATTCAATTGAGTTACAAACGTATCGATCTTCTTTGAAGTGTCTTCCGCAATCTCGTTCAGATCAACCCCAAGGCTGGTCATGGTCACCTTAAAGGAGGCTAAGATATCTTTAAAGGTTTCTATCTTTTCTGCCAATTCAGCGGTGTTCTCAGATTGCTCCTTGGTAAAATCCTCATATTGGTTGGTTAGATCATCAAGGTTATGGGAAATAAATACTCGGTATTCATTTACCGAATTTGTGATTTGGTCATTAAGGGCAGCAAGTTGGTTTATTTTGTCCTGCTGTCCATCCAATTGGGCCCGAAGAGATCCGGATGTACCCTCAAGTTCTTCGATGTTGTTTTTGATTTTGTTAATAAGAGTGGATAGACTGCCTGCAAATTCTTGTACATCCTTGTTTTCCATGTTAATCTCCTTTAACTGTTTTCGAGATGGACTGGGTTGCACTGGCCAAATAGGCCAGCGTTTCAAGATTATTGAAATCATATCCGGTTGTCTGATGAAGGTGGTTTTCAAAATCCGGCATTTCTTCACTAACACTATGCCAAAATGTCCCCAGAAGTGCCTTGAATTCTTTGAAACCAAGCAGTTCACTTCTGCTTTCCAAATACAGGGATACACCCTTTAGCAGCTCTTTCGTGCCTTGATTGAACTCCAATGTCTTTTTCTTGGAGATGATGATATTGGTGAACGCATTTAGAATATGAAGGCTGTAATTGTTTGGATTGTCGTTCAGAAGCCTTATACACGCACCACGAAGTTCCTTGCAATTAGGGATTAGGCCACCGGCATCATTCTTTACGATGTCGATAAACAGGGTTATAATATCTTCACTTTGCACTTTGCCCCGTTCTGTGGCATTGGTAAGGGAAGCCTCTCTTCCGTCCGGGGTGAAGTAATTATCCCGGAAGTATTTGGAACTGAAATACACATCGATGTATTCACGAAAATTTTCCGAAAGAGGATCCGAATCCTGATTATCCAGTCCATAGCGGCAAGCAAAATCCATGTCCGAGATGGCTTGTTCTCTCTTCTTTTTTATATAGTTATGCTCAAACTCAATGTAATATCTTATCAGATCGCTGTAGTTTGGCTTATCCTTGTTTTTGAAGAACTCATCTACCATTATCTGCGCTTTTTTCTCAGTAAAGTACCTCATCAGATAGTTTTTCATGGTTGTTGTCAATGATTCCCTTTCCTTTGGGGTTATGGTCAGCCGGTAAACTGTTGATTTGCGATATTCTATCGTATAATCATCAATTACACCAACCAAAGCAAGCCTGTAGATGATCTTACCAAAGACAGTCTTGTTTTTTCTTTTACCAACCCCAATGTATTCTGTATATGAACTATCGTCCGAATCTACTTCGATCACAAAATCCCGTTTACGACCCTTGTCCCGTAAACAGTCGTTGATTGACTTATTCTCGGTTTTATCTTTGTAATTTAGTATCTTCTTAGTAAGTTCAAGCTCCCGTTGAACCTCAAGGTAGTTATTATCGTGTAGATACCTTGGTACTTCCATATCCAGATCTGAATACATCAGGTATGCCAGCGCGAGCTTCCTGTCTCGGCCTATGCGCCCAGTCTCCTGCGAGAAACCTTCTATCGAACCAGGAAAGTTCAAATGCACGCTGAAACGGATGTTGGGCTTATTGAAACCCATACCGAAAGCTTTGGTCGCGACCATCAGGTTGATCCTGTTCTCCTTGTATAAACGTTGATAGTCCTCCATGCTGCTATCTTTGAAGTCTGATTCCAAACCTCCCCTATAATAGCCTGGTTTGATGTTCCTTTCGATTTGAAGCTCCCTCGCCAGAAACTCATAAGTTCCGGTAACTGGATTATCAGTTTTCTGACCAACCTTTGTGCTAACTCCCAGTACACCAGTGGCATGGGGGCAGAACACTATGATTCCTGTCTCATCGTTAAGTTTTATACCGGTATTGCCATTAATCAGGAAGTTCTTGCTTTCCTGACCCAAGGTTCTGTTGACACTATTTATATCCTCAATCAAGCGATCATTTAACAGACTGAGGAGTTCTTGTCTCTTGGCCAATTTAATCGACTCAATTTTTTTACCGTCTTCTGTGTTTTTTTTGGCTGAAAACCTGATGAATTTATAGACTATCTCATCCCGTTTGAGGGAAAGTGCTTTTTCTACTTGGATTGGTTTTTGGGATTTGATTTCCAACTCAGCTTGGACGTCGGTCAGAACATCAAAAGAGGCGGTTGCAGTAAGCCCGATGACCGTGATATCTCCGGCATCAAAGGGTTTGCAAAACCTATTGGCATTAGCTGCCAGGCTCAGATAGCTGGGCCGAAAGTCGTGGCCCCATTCAGAAACACAATGGGCTTCGTCAACCACGAAATAGTTAAAATAGTTATCTTCAGCGGCCATGTCCATCAATGCGTTGCGAAACTCCTGGATCTGCATTCTTTCGGGTGAGATCAAGGTAAACAAGCTTTGCCCCGATAGCATTTTGAACTCTGCGGTCGCTTTATCAGCCTTGCTCTTATCAGAATTGATGTAGACGGAATCTATCCCCAGCATCAGCATTTCGTCATATTGGTCCTTCATCAGGGACTTGATGGGCTCGATAACCAGGGCGAAGCCCGGCTGCATGAGAGCACTCAGTTGGTAGATGAGCGATTTTCCCCCGCCGGTTGGCAGCAGGCCAATCACAGAATCAAGTCTGAGGGCATGCCTCAGAATATCTAGCTGACCTTCAATGAACTTCTTTTTACGGAATAAAGTACGCAGGAAATACGTGAGAGAATACGTCGAAGCCTGGTCATATGCTTCTTCACTTACGTCATAGAGCCTGGAATATTTGATCAACTCCCTAGAATAGTACTTCCTCTGGTATTGATCATCATTTTTTGACCAATCCTGCCTGGTTAGGTAGCGTCTCAAAGGTTGGTGTAAAATAGGTAACGGCAGATGAAGAAAAAGGTTGAGCCAGATCCCGCTCTTTGTTTTGATGGTTTTGACAAAACTAACAGACAAGGAGACGATCATGACTCAA